>NZ_QBLR01000176.1:0-7015 GCF_003070835.1 Halanaerobium sp.
GCAATTATTAGAGACAAACACCAAGCTGAACTACAAGCTATAGGGGCTGGTGCTGTTAACCCCATCAGTTACATCAAATATTTCAAAAGAGTATTTAAATATATATAAACTTGATAAAAACTTTAAATTAATGTATAATTTAATATGGCTTTGAGCGTTTGTAGCTCAACTGGATAGAGCGTCGGACTTCGGATCCGAAGGTTGTGGGTTCGAATCCCGCCAAGCGCGCCAAGATAGACAGATTGACTATTAATTACTCCAAACATCAAAATATCAAAGGGGGTAGTATTCATGGCAGAATTAGAAGTACTTAAAGTTGCAGCAAATTCTAAACCAGTTGCTGTTGCCGGGGCATTAGCAGCAATTATTAGAGACAAACACCAAGCTGAACTACAAGCTATAGGGGCTGGTGCTGTAAACCAAGCTGTGAAAGCAGTTGCTATAGCAAGGGGGTATGCGGCTCCAAGTGGTGTTGATTTAGTTTGTGTTCCAGCTTTTTCAGATGTTGAAATAGAAGGAGAAGAAAGAACCGCAATTAAATTTGTTGTAAAGCCTAAATAAGAATACATAAAAAAGAAGGGAGTTTATATCCCTTCTTTATCTATATTAAGTAATGTTTCATAACTTTCCAAGATCAAAGAAAATAAATTCATCAATTCTAAATTATTTTCCCTTATACTTTCGTTCAAATTAATACACATTTCTTTTTTGTGCTCAATATTTTCTTCAGAAGGATAAATTATCAAAAAATCACATTTTATATCTTCGATTTCTTTATTAGAATATACACCTACTGGTAAGTTTTCATCATGATCATATTTTGTTAAAGAATGTACTTCTGATAAATTTTTTATACCGCTGACGAATTTATTTTCTATCTCTGTTGGATCTTTGAGCATTTCCAAAAGCTTGTCAAAAATTTGGAATAGTCGTAAGGTTTTTAAATTTATTTGTTCTTTAAAATCTATTAGTTCTAAAAATTGTTTGATATAAAAATGTTCTATTATTTTATGTATAGTGCTTATAAAAAGTCTTTCTTCTTGCTCGATAAAGGTGTCTCTCAAAATAAATATTAAATAAGCATCATTTTCTAAACTACCCACAGGGAAAACTGCTTTGATTTTTTTATCTTTATATGCATCCAAACCATCGACATCTTCAAGCAGAAGGATGCTTCCCATTTCAACTGTAGAGAGTAATATTTCATCTAAACATATAGAATTCCAATCGAGTTCATAAAAACCTATTTTAGAAAATAAATTAGCCTGCATTCCTGATATTTTATAAGTATAAACCCCACCAAAAAGCATTTCTGATAAAGTGCTTTGTATTATTTCGATAAAATCGTCTTCTTTTAGAGGTTCAGATAAATTAAGTACCAGAGATTTTATTGCTGATAATTGATACGATAATCTGTCGATTACAGTTTCTAATCTGTTTTTTTCATATAAATTTTCTTCTTTTGCAAAAGCATTGTTTAAGTACTGGATATTGTTTTCATCTTCAAATCTACCATCACACAAAATAAAAGTACTAAAAGAAAATTCAAAAGGAAACAAGTCAGGATATTCTTGAAGTAATTCTTCCAAGTCATTGAATTCAAGTTTTTTAGGAGTCACATCTTGAGCATCTAATATTACCCATGATTTTTCTATATTCCTAACAATTAATAATTTAGAACTTTTAGTTTCTGTAATCAATAATTCTCCCAAAAGAGAGTGAAATGAAGGTGTGCCTATTGTTGAAACTAACTCAAGAATTTTGTTAATATATTTCATTATCCCCCACCCCTTTAATAAATTCAAAACAATTATGGTTTTCACTTATTAAATATTCTATTAAACGACCCACTCCTGAATCACCAGCTGGTATACCACTTATAATAATTGGTTTAGCCATTATTATTGCCTCTTTTATTAAATCTATTCCACCAATCAATTGTTTCTTCTAAACCATTTTTAATTGATGTATTATCTTTCCATCCTAATTTTTTAATCAGACTATTATCTGAATAAAACTCCATAGTTTCACCTTTTCTATAAGATAAAGCACCTAATTCAAACTCACTTTTGGGTAAAAACTCTCCAATCAGTTTAACGATATCTTTTATTAATATTTGTCTACCCGTACCAATATTGATTATTTCATAATCATCAAACTCATTATAATTATTAATTAAAATTATGAATGCATCAATTAAATCGTCAATATATATAAAATCTCTACTTTGTTCCCCTGCAGTAAGTTTCATTTTTTCTCCATTGATACCTTTCCTAATAAGTTCTGGTATCAACATTTGAGATGTCTGTTTTGGTCCATAAGTTAGAAAAGGTCTTACTGTAATAATTGGTTTATCATAAATTTTTGAGAACAACTCACATAAATATGTAGAACAAGTTTTTGATAAAGAATAAGGAGAAACTGGATGTTCTCTCTGATTTTCCTGGAATGGAGCCCCACCATCACCGTATTCTTCACAGGTACCTGTATTAATAAATAAGTCATAATCAATATTATTTAAAGATTTTAATAAATTTAAAGTACCATTAAAATTATTATCAATTGCCATATCAATACCATTTAAATCTCTTTCAGCATTCACATAAGCAGCTAAATGAACAATAATATCTGGACTTAATTTTGAAATGAATTTATTTAATTTATCAAGATCTTTTATATCAATAATTTCCATATTAATTTTATCAATATTTTCCAAACGCCAAAAATTATTCTCCGAATGAGCAATCACATGTACTTCTTCTCCCATTGTTAATAACCTATTAACTAAATGAGATCCTATAAAACCAGTACCCCCTGTAACAAGAAATTTTTTATTTTTCATGATTTTATTTTTCACCTATACTTAAATATTCTTTAATTTGCTCTACATCAAAATCATAATCAACATTATCATTCTGATACCAGTCAACAACTAAATCAATTGTCTGTTCAAAACTAAGTTTTGGTTCCCAGTTTAAATGATGTCTTGCTTTACTAATATCAAGTTTCAATAATTTTGCTTCATGTGGTTCATTGTTATTAGACGTATCAATCCATTTACCTGAACCCCATTTATTAACCAGTTTATCAACAAGTTCTCCAACTGTAACAATTGAAGCTTCATCAGGACCAAAATTCCAGGCACCTGTATATTTTTCAGGATTTTGATATAGTTTTGAAGCTAATAATAAATATCCCCGCAAAGGTTCTAAAACATGCTGCCAGGGTCTAATAGCTTTTGGACTTCTAATCTCAATAGCTTTATCTTCTTTTAGATAGCTAATACAATCAGTTATCAATCTATCTGCTGCCCAGTCTCCACCACCAATAACATTACCGGCTCTAACTGAAGCCACGGCTATATCAGAATCATCACTCTCAAAAAATGATCTTGTATAAGCAGAAGTAACCAATTCTGCACAGCCTTTGCTCGAACTATAAGGATCATATCCACCCATAGGATCATTTTCTCTATAACCCCAGATCCATTCATTATTTTCATAACATTTATCACTGGTTATAATAATGACAGTTTTAACACTACTACTCTGTCTTGCTGCTTCTAGAACATTTACAGTTCCCATTACATTTACCTCATAGGTTTCTCTTGGTTCTTTATATGATAATCTGACCAGAGGCTGAGCTGCTAGATGAAAAACAATCTCTGGTTTTTCTTCCTCAAAAGTTCTTAAAAGATTATCATAATCTCTTATTTCACCTCTAAGATCAGTTATCTTTTCACTTAGATTAGTAACGGCAAAATTGTCTTTCTCTGTATAAGGGTCTAAAGCATAACCAATCACATTAGCTCCCATTTCATTTAACCAGATAGATAGCCAGGATCCTTTAAATCCTGTGTGACCTGTTACTAATATATTTTTATCTTTATATATTCCATCAAATAATTCTTCCATTACTCCCAGACCTTCCAGAAGGCTTTATCTTCATTCCAGAGTTTATTTAAATGTTTAACATCACGTTCATGATCCATACATTCCCAGTTGCCATCATGCTTATAAACCATTACCTTACCCTGTTTTGATAATTTCTCCAGAGGTCCAACTTCAAAATCACAATCTTCAGCAGTTGTTAAATAGTCCAGCATTTCTCTTTCAAAAACCATATAACCACCATTAATCAACCCTTTAGAAGTCTGTGGTTTCTCTTTAAATGATTGAACTACATTATCTTCTTCTAACAGCTCACCAAATCTTGCCGGTGGATGTACACCAGAAATAGTAACCATTTTATTATGTTCTTTATGAAATTCAACCAATTCATTGATATCTATATCAGCAACTCCGTCACCATATGTAAGTAAGTTAATACCATCATCTAAATATTCTTCAATTCTTTTGATTCTACCACCTTTAAGAGTATTTAAACCTGTATCAACTAAGGTAACATTCCAGTCCGTTTCATTGTGATTATTATGGAATGTTATATCAGAGTTACTCAAATCTATAGTAAAGTCATTATTTTTAGCCTCATAATGCAGAAAATAATCCTTAATTACATCACCTTTATAACCAAGACAGATAATGAAATCAGTTACTCCGTAATGAGCATAAGTCTTCATAATATGCCAGAGAACAGGTTTCTGACCAATCTTAACCATAGGTTTTGGAATTAAATTCGTTCTATTACCAAGTCTGGTTCCAAACCCTCCTGCAAGTATTACTGCTTTCATAAAAATTCAACCCCCTGTTTTTATTCCCACTGATCTAGATAAATATTTTTTAGGTTTTCAGCTTCAAGTTTTTCTTTGAAATCTAAATTAAAATTAGTTGTACCACAGATATAATAATGGGCTTCCTGATAATTGGAAGCTGAGTTTATTACATCTTTTTTTGATATTCTTCTATTTATGGTTTTACTATTTTTTTCTTGAGTTGTAAACAATAATAGTTGAGCATTATTTAATTTATCTTTTAGATAATCAAGTCTTATAAAATCTTCATATTTTTTAGCTGAGTAAAGAAGTTTTAATCGCTTTAGCTCATTTTGTTCTTCCAGAGCCTCTATAAAACTAAAAAATGGAGTAACTCCAGTTCCACCAGCAAGACAGATAATATCATTTTTTTGATCAAAAACCGGTAAAATAAAATCTCCATAAGCATATTTAATTGTAACTTCACTACCTTTTTCAACTTCATTAAAAATCCTTGTAGTATATCGTCCAACTTTTTTGATTATAAGTCTAATTACTTTTTCTTTATTATAATAAGAAGCTAAACTGAAAGTTCTTGATTCAGGCCAGTAATCAGAAGAATCTACTTCTTCTAAAGATAGCTGCAAAAACATTCCAGCTTCAAATCTTCTATATTTATCAGGTTTTAAGATATATTCTCTGATCTCTGATGTATGTTCTTTGACAGATAGCACTTCTGCCTGGGTTACAACTGCCATTTCTATATCCTTTCATCAAAGAAATCAGCAAACTGCTGAATAATATATTCAATTTTCTGGTCATCAAGACCTGGATAAACTCCAATAAAGAAAGTGTTATTCATAATATAATCAGTATTGGCAAGATCTCCAATAACTCGGTATTCAACATTCCGATAGGCAGGTTGTCTGGTTAAGTTACCAGCAAATAATTGTCTGGTCATAACTTTATTTTCTTCTAAGTAATTAACAAGTTCATTTTTAGTGAATTTATCATTTTCTCTAACCGATAATGGAAAGGCAAACCAGGAAGGATCAGAATTCTCTTCCGCCTCAGGCAAAATCAAATATTCTTCAAATTTCTTAATACCTTTATATAACTTTTTGAAGTTTTCTTTTCTTGCCTCTATAAAGTCAGGAAGCTTTTTTAACTGTTCTACTCCAACTGCTGCCTGCATATCAGTAACTTTCAAATTGTAGCCAACATGACTGTAAACATATTTGTGATCATAACCATAGGGAAGATCTCCAAACTGCATAGAAAATCTGCGTCCACAGGTATTATTCGCACCTGGTTCACAGTAACAGTCTCGCCCCCAATCTCGAAAGGAAACAGCTAGTTTTTTATATACCGGGTTATTAGTTAAAACTGCCCCACCTTCTCCCATTGTCATATGATGAGCAGGATAAAAACTAACAGTAGCAAAATCACCAAAAGTTCCGACCATTTCACCATCATAAGTAGTTCCAACTGCATCACAGCAATCTTCAATTAAATATAAGTCATGTTCTTCAGCAAATTCAGTTACAGCCTTTAAATTAAATGGATTACCCAGAGTATGAGCAAGCATAATAGCTTTAGTTTTATCAGACAGTGCTTTTTCTAATTCTGAAACCTTTATATTATAGGTGCCAAGTTCTACATCTACAAATACAGGCACAAGCTTATTTTGAACAATTGGATTAACTGTTGTTGGAAAACCAGCAGCAACAGTAATTACTTCATCACCAGCTTTTAACTTTCTATCTTCTAATTTATCTGAAGTTAAAGCTGATAAAGCAACTAAATTAGCAGAAGAACCAGAATTAACCAGAGAACAGTATCTCTGATCCATAAAATCTGCAAATTCTGCTTCAAATTCTTCAGCATATCTACCAGTTGTTAGCCAGAAATCAAGACTGGAATCAACTAAAGATACTTTTTCTTTTTCATCAAAAACTCTAGCTGCAAATGGTATTGTGTCTTTACCAAGTTCAAAACTTTCTTCTTTTTGTTCTTCTCTATGTAACTCTTTTACTTTTTCAAGTATTTCTTTTCTTAGTTTTTTAGTTTTTTTTGACAACTTTTTCACCCCATATTTTCTTAATAATATCTAAAGGACCAAATATTGCAAATAAACTTAATGAAAAAATCGACCCTAAAACTACACCGTTATTTCCCATTTTTAAGTATCTTGCAAAATACACTGATAATGGTATATTAATTACCGCAGCAATAATTGAAGTATAAAATTGAACTTTCATTCTACTAATTCCATTGGAAATATATGAAAAAATGTCACTCCAAATACGAAGCACTATCATTATTGACATTAATATAATAAAACTATTACTTAAATCTAAATTT
>NZ_QBLR01000177.1:0-6995 GCF_003070835.1 Halanaerobium sp.
ATTTTAAAGAGTATTAAAGAAAACAAAAATACATATAGTAAAAAAGATAAAGACCAAAAAGAACAGCCGCGACTGTTAAACAAAAAGGTCTAAAGGTGGTTATATAAATGAATAATATATTCAGCGGTTTACATCTTGGTTTGAGAGCCTTAGAAACCCAAAGAAAATCACTCGATGTAACCGGACATAATATAGCAAATGCAAATAATGAAAACTATAATAAACAGCGGGCAGTACATAAAGCCTCTTATCCATATACAGCTCCCGGATTATCTAATCATGGCGGAGCCGGCCAGTTTGGAACCGGAGTTGAAATTGAAACTGTCGAGAGAGTTAAAGATCAGTTTATCAACTCTCAAATTTTCAATGAAACTCAAAGTGCAGGTTACTGGACTGAAATGCAGCGGGGACTAGAAAAGATAGAGTATATTTTTAATGAACCTTCTGACTCCGGAATAGATACAGCAATGAATCAGTTCTGGAATTCACTTCAGGATTTAAGCAACAACCCTAGTGATGACGCAGCAAGAAATATGGTAAGAGAAAATTCCTATAATTTGATTGATTCATTTCAGAGTGTGGAAAATCAACTGACAGATTATAAAGATAGTATAGATCAAAACTTAAATAATGCAGCTGTTAATGTTAATGAAATAACTACTAAAATTGCAGATCTAAATAAGCAGATAGTTTCTGTAAAGGGAAGTGACCAGAGCCCAAACGATCTTTTGGATGAGAGAGACGCCTTATACAAAGAGTTGAATTCTATGTTAAATGTTCAGTCCAGGGAAGATGAGCAGGGGAATTTAATTATCTCTGCAGATGGTAAACAGATTGTTAATGGATCTGATGCATATGAGCTGGAAATGATTGAAGATCCAGATAATGAGGATAGAATGATTCTCGGACATAAAAAAACAGGTTCACCAGTTAATGTTAAAAATGGTAAGATTAAAGCCTGGATGGATGTTAGAGATGAAGAATTAACTGTAAACATAGAAAAATTAAATGATCTTGCTGAGAATATGGTAACCGAGTTTAATAATCAGCATAAAGCAGGTTATGATGCAGAAGGAAACCAGGGTGGGGACTTTTTCAAATCTATAGCAAGTATGGATGGAGATCAAACAGTTATCTCACAGCTTGTTTTAGATGAAAATATAGCTGATCCTGATGGTGGTCTGGATAAGATAGCAGCCGGAAATACAGTGTCTGATGGCTCTGTTGTGGGAATTGAAAAAGTTGATACCAGTGATATAACAGCTAAATTTGAAATTGATATTAGAAAAGTTGATCCTAACGATGATGATTCTGACTATGAAGTTACAGTGACCAACCTAGAAACAGATGCTGAATTTGGTCCTGAAACTGTTAAAAAAGCAGATAATTATAAAATTGGTTTTGATACAGCAACAGGTAATTTTACAGATGTTGCTGGAGATATTGATTTTAATATAACAGCTAAAAGTGAAGGAACTGCTGTAGTTAATTTAGATGAAGCCATTGGTAATGGAGAAAATGCAAATGCTCTTTCGGATATTTTCGAAAAAGATGGCAATAATATTAAATCTGAGTTTAGAGAGATTATAACTTCTGTTGGCGCAAATTCTTCCAGAGCCCAGAGAATGGTAAATAACCAGGAGGTTGTTTTAAAGCAGTTAAATACACTTGATAGAAGTATTTCTGGAGTATCTCTTGATGAAGAAATGGCTAATTTAATTAAATACCAGCAGTCTTATGCAGCAGCAGCCAAATATATAAATAAAACAGAAGAACTACTGGATTCATTGATGACAATAGTATAACTTATAGGAGATGACAGCAATGCGGGTTACAAACTCAATGATGGTTAGAAATATGTTAGACCATTTGAAAAAGAATATGGGAGATTTAAATGATTTAAATGAACAGTTAAGTTCAGGTAAGTTATTTCAGATGCCTTCTGATGCCCCAATTAAGGTAGCAGATAGCATGAATTATAAATCTCAATTAAATAGGAATTCACAGTTTCAGCGTAATTTAAATCAGGCTGAAAACTGGTTAAATACAACAGAGAGTGCTCTTAAGAGTGGGACTGAAGTAATGCAGAGAGCTAGGGAATTAACAATTTATGCTGCCAACGATTCGATGACGACTGATGACAGAAAAATGGTGGCTAAAGAGATGAAGCAGTTAAGAGATGAGTTAATTGATATCTCTAATGCTAAACTTGGTGACAGCTATATTTTTTCTGGGCAGGAAACTGGAGAAAAGCCATTTTCACTTAATGCTGACGATACTGATCTAAAGAATTACGTTGACTATCAGGGTGATAAAAATGGTGTTAAGCGAAGATTAAATGAGAATGTTGAGATGGATGTTAGCCTTAATGGCGATGAGGTTTTTAAAGATAAAATTGATAAGCTCCATAAAATTTATAGACAATTAGAGAATAATATTCCTGGTGAAGATTTTAAAGGTGAAGATATTGGTGATAATCTTGGTGAACTGGGTAATCATATAAATGATTTTGTTGAAAAAAGATCAGAAATTGGTGGAAAGCTTCAGCGGGCAGGAAATATTATTGATAGATTAGAAGCAAATGAAGTTCATTTAAGAGATTTAAAATCTAAAAATGAAGACGCTGACTTAGCTGAGGTAATAACAGAACTCAAGATGGAAGAAACAGTTTACAGAGCTTCTTTAGCCTCTGGCTCCAGAATTATGCAGCAGTCTTTAGTTGATTTTATTAGATAAATTTTAGTTGCTTTTATAACTATGGTTTAATTAAAAATACCATAGTTGTAATGGTTACTAAAACACCGTTGCTGGCAACACTATCGGCCGAAGTGTTGCTGCGGAGGTGCTCATATAACCAAAATAAATAGATTCAACTGGCAAGGATGCCAGGAACAACACAAAATTTCAAGGAGGAATAAATAATGAGAATTAACACAAACGTAGCTGCTTTAAACTCTTATAATCAACTTAAGGATACACAGAACAATCTTAGCAAATCTTTAGAAAGACTGTCATCAGGTAAAAGAATCAATAGTGCTGCTGACGATGCAGCGGGGCTTGCTATCAGTGAGAAGATGAATGCTCAGATTAATGGACTTTCTCAGGCACAGCGAAATGCTCAGGATGGTATTTCTATGATTCAGACTGCTGAGGGTGCATTAAAAGAAAGTCACAGTATTCTTCAACGTATGCGTGAGCTATCTGTTCAGGCTGCTAACGATACAAATACAGCAGCAGATAGAGAAGAAATTCAAAAAGAGGTTGATCAGTTAACTTCTGAGTTGGATAGAATCGCTAGTGATACTGAATTTAACACTCAAAAACTATTAAATGGTTCTAAATCTGTAGATGCTACAATGACAGCTAATACTACAAATCTTTCCAGTGTAGATGCTGAAACTTCCGTTGAAAGTGGAACATATAATGTAGCCACATCCAATGTAAGCACTGCTACAACTAATTTTTCAGCTAATGGTACTGGAATAGCCAAAGCTGATATAACAGCTGGTACTGCTGCAAGTACAAATGTAGATGCTGGTAATTATCAAATTCAAATTTCGGATGTAGACAGTGCAGCTAGTACGGCAGATGTATCATTATTAGACTCGGAAGGAAATGTTCTTGATAGTGTAAATGATGTAACTACCACTGGTAGTGGTTCAGCTGCTCTAGGTGGATTTACTGTAGCTACTTCAGGTGTTTCTGCAGCTGGAACAGCCAACTTTACTCAGGATATAACAGCTGATATAACTGTGACTGAGGATAGTGGAGCTACTGGAGAAGAAGTTGCTAAAAATGTTAGTGTAAAAGCAAGCTATGCTTCAGGAGCAGATAAAACTAGTGAATTTTCTGTCGGCGATTTCACTTTTGAGGCTACCTCTAACGCGGTTGCTGGTACTGGTTCAAATGATGACTTTTCAGTTCAAAATAAAGCAGTTACATTACAGATAGGTGCTAATGAGGAACAGAATACAAAAGCTAGTATGAACGATATGTCCTCCGAGGCATTAGGGGTAAAAAGTGTTGATTTAACTACTCAAGAGGGTGCTGATAATGCGATTGCGACTATTGATAAGGCTATCGCAGATGTTTCAGCAGAACGTTCTAAATTAGGTGCTGTTCAGAATAGATTAGATCACACAATAAATAATCTAAATACTTCTCAAGAAAACCTAACAGCTGCTGAATCCAGAATCTCTGATGTAGATATGGCCAAAGAAATGATGAATATGAGTAAACAGCAGATTTTATCTCAGGCTGGTACTGCAATGTTGGCTCAAGCTAATCAGATGCCACAGGGCGTACTGCAGTTGCTCGGTTAATTTCTTGAAGAGAACGAAATATCTAATAGAACAACAATCAGGCCGGCCGGTTTTCCGGCTGGCTTATTTTTTAAGAAAGGGTGGAAACTATTATGAGAGCAGATAGTGTGGAATCTCTTTCCAACCGTCAGATTCATAATGATAAGAGCAGTAATCAAAGCACTGGAGTTAATAGCAATAATAGTAATAGTGATAACAAAACCCAATCTCTTCAGGAAAACAAAGAGTTCACTGAAAAAGAACTGGCAGAAGAGGTCAAAAAATCAGTAAAAGATGTAAACGAAATAGTAGAAAAAGTTAAAGAAGGACTTTCCTTTCAAATTCATGAAAAAACAGAAACTATGATGGTCCAGGTAGTTGATTTAAAAACAAAAGAAGTGATAAAAGAAATGCCGCCCAAAGAAATGCTGGATTTAAAGGCCAGGATTCATGATATGGTAGGAATTTTAATAGATGAGACGGTTTAGAAAGAAGGTGTTATAATGAGTGATTTAAGTCTTGGTGGATTAGCCACCGGTATGGACACTCAGGGAATTATTGATCAGCTGGTACAGCTAGAAAAAAAGCCGATTTATAATTATCAGCAGGAAATATCAGAAATGGAACAGACTAAGGGTGCCTGGCGTGATATTAACAGCAGGTTGGATAATTTAGAAAATACGATAACTGACCTTAAGTTATCTTCAACTTATAATTCCAGGACTACAACCTCTAGTAATCAAGATGTAGTTACTGCTACTGCTAGCAACTCTACTGCAGAAGCCAATTACGATATTAAGGTCAAAAGAACAGCCAAGGCACAGAGGATCTTTGGCGGTCAGATGGCAGATGCTTATACTGCTTCTGCTGATGATACGATTACAATTAAAGGGACAGATATTGCTGTAACGGCGGGAGATACTTTAACTGAGATAAGCAATAAGATCAATGAGGCAGAAGCTGGTGTTAGTGCTTCAATAGTTGATAACAGGCTTGTTTTAGAAGCCTCAGAAACTGGAGTAGATAATGCCTTAAAAGATACTTTAGATACTGGTGGTCCGACTATTTCTGATAATAATGGAATTTTAGCGGAAATAGGTGTTTTGAATACAGACGGAGAGATAATTAATGAACCACAGCAGGCATCAGATGCTGAAATAGCGATCAATGGAATAACAGGAATAACAAGCTCCTCTAATGAATTCAGTGATGCAGTTGAGGGAGTAACCTTTAAGATCAATCCAGAAGCTGCCGTAGATAGTACAGCTACTATTTCTGTTGCTAAAGATACTGCTAAAGCCACTGAAGCTGTGCAGGCTTTTGTTGACCAGTATAATAGTGTTATGGACTTTATTGACAGCAAAAGTAGTTATGATTCTGTGACTAAAGAAGGCGGAATACTTCAGGGTGATGGAACTATAATGAGGCTGCAGATGCGCCTGCGAGAACTTGCTACTGCAAAAGTAAAAGATGGTGGAAACTATCAGACTTTAAGTTCAGTTGGCATAGAAATTGATCGGGATGGAGTAATGAGTCTTGATAGTTCTAAACTAACTGAAGCTCTGGAGAATAATCCGGAAGAAATTATCAATCTTTTTCAGGCAGAGTCAAATGTTACCGGTTATGATGGTATGGCAGTTAGAATGGATAGCTATCTTGACCAGGTGCTTCAGAGTAATACCGGTTTGATACCCAGAAGACTGGATTTCTATGATACTCGGATAGAGAGCTTAAATGAAGATATAGCAGATGTAGAAAGACAGGTAGAAATGACCAGACAAAGATATATGGAGCAGTTTACCAATATGGAGTCAGCCATCTCTGAAATGAATCAGCAGATGAGCTGGATGCAGAGTCAGCTTTCAAGTCTTGCTGGATCCAGCAGTAGTGGTATGCAGTAATATGATAAGAAATAAGTTTTGTTGAGGAGATTGGTAAGCTGAATAAAATACCGATCTCCTTTAATTGTTTTTATTTTGGAGGGAATTAAATGTTACTTACAATAGGAATGATGGTAAAAAATGAAGGGAAGCATCTAGAGGAATGTTTAGAAGCATTAAGTCTAATTAGAGAAGCTTTAGATTCTGAATTAATAATTATTGATACTGGATCGGATGATAATACAGTAGAAATTGCAAAAAAATTCACTGAAAATGTATATTTTCATGAATGGAATGAACATTTTTCCGAGATGAGAAACAAGGTAATAAGTTACAGTAAGGGTGACTGGTATTTTTCTCTTGATGGGGATGAAATAGTTTCTAATCCAGAAACAATTATTAATTTTTTTAAATCAGGTAAATATAAGAAATATAAGACTGCTTTTGTTACCCAGAAAAATTATACTGATGAAAAAAATGAAAATTTTACTAAAATATTAGTTCCTCGTCTTTTTGAAAACGATGAAGATTTTCATTTTGAAGGGGCAGTTCATAATCAGCCTCAATTCAAAAAACCAATTTATGGATTAAGTACTGTTTTGGATCATTATGGTTATATTTCTTCAGATAAAGAATTAATGGAAAAAAAATTTCAAAGAACAGCTACTATTTTAAAAAGAGAATTAGAAAAAGATCCTGAAAATATTTATTATTGGTATCAACTTTCTCGTAGTTATGCTATGCATGGAGATAATGGGGAAGCTTTAGATGCTATTCTAAAGGCTTATAATATCATGAAAGATAAAAAACATGG
>NZ_QBLR01000178.1:0-6966 GCF_003070835.1 Halanaerobium sp.
TACGCTTTTATTAGTGATCGAAGACTTTCAATTTATTGATGTTTTATTTGAGACAGTTTCTGCCTTTGGTACAGTGGGACTTTCAACAGGAATTACCGGGCAGCTATCTGATATCAGCAGGGTTTTAATCACTATCACGATGTTTGCTGGCAGAGTTGGTCCACTTACCCTGGCGCTTGCCTTTGGTGAAAGGGTAAGGAAAGGAAAATATCATTATCCGACAGAAAAAGTAATGGTTGGTTAATTTAGATAGGGGGAAAATAAATGAAGCAGTTTGTTGTTGTAGGTTTAGGAAGATTTGGAGCCAGTGTTGCTACTACTCTGGCTGAAAATGGACATGATGTATTAGCGATTGATCGTGATCCAGAAAAGGTGCAGGCAATCAGTGCTGATGTAACTCATGCTGTAGAGGCTGATGCTACTGATGAAGAGGCCTTAAAAACATTAGGTGTTAGAAACTTTGATGTAGCGGTTGTAAGTATTGGAGATAATGTTTCAGCAAATATATTGTGTACTTTAATCTTAAAAGAGCTTAACTTGCCTTATGTAATAGTTAAAGCACCTGATAAATTACATGGCAAAGTTTTAACAAAAGTTGGTGCAGATAGAATAGTTTATCCTGAGCGTGATATGGGAGCAAGAATTGCTCAGAATCTTATCTCTTCCAATGTTTTAGATTATATAGAGTTTGCTCCAGAATATGGAGTAATAGAGATTCTTGCCAGTGATAATATGGTCGGTAGAACTTTAAAGGAACTTGAATTGAGAGCCAGCTTTGATGTTAATGTAATGGCAATTAAAAGAGGGGAAGAACTATACATTTCGCCGGGAGCAGATGATAAAATTGAAGCTGGAGATAAATTAGTTTTAATGGGGAAAAATGAAAATCTGGATAAAATGAGAGATTTCGGCAATTAAATCTGTTTTTTTAAGGGAGTGTAAATTATGAATATAAAGACTTTAAAAGGGAAAATACTCCTTGGTTTTGCAGTCATGATCTTAATTTTGGCAGGGGTTGTTGGCTGGAGTATATATAACTTTGAAACACTTTCAAATGCAATTAATGATATTTTAGTTGAAAATTACCGCAGTATAAAAGCAAGTGACAGTATGGTTGAATCAATAGAACGCCAGGACAGTGCCTTATTGCTGCTTTTAAGATCTACTGAAGAACAGGGACAGGAAATCTTCAGACGCAATGAAAAAGAATTCTATACCTGGCTGGCTAGAGCAGAAGATAATATCACCATTGAAGGTGAGGGTGCAATTTTAGAAAAAATCAATGAAAAATATTTTGAATTTGTATCTAATTTTGATCAATTCTATAATGCAGAAGAAGATCAGCGCTGGCAGATATATAATCAGCAGTTGCTTCCAAGTTTTAATGAGATAAAAAATGATATTCGAGAACTAAGAGAAATAAACAGACAGGCGATGGTTGATGCGCAGGGCAGTGCCAACAGTAGAGCCAATCAGGCAATCATCTATACAATCGGACTGGCTTTACTAGTTACTGCATTTTCATTAATTTTTGCCTTTTATCTCACCAAACAGATATTGAGGCCAATTAAAGAATTAGAAAAAGGGATTAAAGAAGTGGCTGCCAGAAATTTTCAGCGTAAAGTTGAAGTGGCCTCTGAGGATGAAATCGGTGTGCTGGCAGATGAATTTAATGAGATGATTTCCAAACTAAAAGAATATGAAAAATTAAATGTTAAAAAGCTGCTGATGGAGAAAGAAAAGTCAGAAGCTGTAGTAAATAATTTGAGCAGTCCCTTAATAGTGACAGATAAGGATCATAAGATTGTTTTAATCAACGAAACAGCTAAAGAACTATTTTCACTGAGGGAGGATGTACTTGGCACGCACTTTTTAGAGGTTATTAAGGCAGAAGAGATTTTTGAATACATTAAAAATCCTGAAGCTAAAGAAGAGAAAACCTTTCTACTAAAAAAGAACGATAAAAAAAGACATTACAGGATTTCAACCAAACAGGTAATTGATGAAGATGAAGAATATCAATTTACAGTTACTCTATTAGAGGATATTACCCGCTTAAAAGAAATTGACAATATGAAATCTGAGTTTGTTTCAACTGTATCACATGAGTTTAGGACCCCGCTGACTTCAATGAATATGGGGCTCAGCATGGTAATTAACGAGGATACAGGAGAATTAAATGAGGAACAGAAGGAACTGCTGGAAGCAGCCTATGAGGATGTTGAACGATTAACTGAGTTAGTAAATGATCTGCTTGATCTCTCTAAGATTGAATCAGGTAAAATTGAAATGGAATTTGATAAGGTAGATGTCAATGATATTATTGAAAAAACTCTTAACCCCTTCCATAAACAGGCGGAGGAAAAAGAAATTGAGCTCAAATTCAAACAGTCAGAAGATAATGTTTTTGCTTATGCCGATCCTTCAAAAATAAGCTGGGTGATTTCTAACCTGGTTGGAAATGCACTTCGCTATGCTGATGAAGGAAAAATAGAAGTAGATGCAGAAATAAAGGGTAGAAGGGTTCTAGTATCAGTAGCAGATAATGGACCAGGTATTCCAAAAGAATATCAGTCTAAAATATTCGAGAAATTTGTCAGAGCCGGCAGTGATAAAGAGGAAAAGAGTGGAACCGGTCTCGGCCTTGCTATTGCAAAAGAAATTATTACAGCCCACAATGGTCGGATCTGGGTTGAAAGTGAAGAAGGAGAGGGCTCTACTTTTTCATTCTACATCCCAAGATATGGCTATCAGGAGGAAAATAATGAGTAAAATTTTAGTAGTAGATGATGAAAAAAATATTAGATTAGTTGTTGGTAAAAGTCTGGAAAAGGCAGGTTATGCTGTGGATTATGCTGTAGATGGAGTAGAAGCGGTTGATAAAGCTAATAATATTAGTCCAGATCTTATTTTACTTGATTTAAGGCTGCCGAAGATGAATGGTTTTTTAGTACTTGAAGCTTTAAAAAGTGATGCAGCTACAGAGGAAATACCGGTTATTATATTGTCTGCTTTATCTGAAGAAGATGACGTGCAAAAGGCAATTTCTTCAGGTGCTGAAGACTTTTTAGTCAAACCAATCAGTCAGAGTGATTTACTGGCTGCTGTAGAAGAAAGTATTATGGAAGAAGGAACAGGACAGGAAGAAATAGAGGGGGAAGATAATAATGAAAAATAAAGTACTGGTTGTTGATGATGAAAAGAATATTCGTTTGACTTTAAAGAAAGCTCTTTCGAATGCAGACTACGAAGTTGAAACAGCTGTTAATGGAGAAGATGGGCTGGCAAAATTAAAAGAAGAAGAAATCCCGGTTGTACTGCTTGATATGAAAATGCCGGGAATGGATGGCATCCAGTTTTTAAAAGAAGTAACAAATAAAGAAATTGAGACAAAGGTAATAATGATTACAGGTTATGGGAGTGTAGAAACAGCGGTTGAAACTCTAAAATTAGGTGCTGTTGACTATCTGCGTAAACCATTTAAACCAGAAGAAATTATTAATATTGTTCAGGATGTTTTTGAACGCTATAAGGTTGAAAATAGTGAAAAAGAAGTAGAAAGTTTTGAAGAATATATTATGCTTGCTAAAAACGCAATTAATAAACGAGACTTCTCAAAGGCAAAAGAAATGCTGCAGCAGGCCACTTCTCTTGACTCTGAAAAGCCTGAGCCATTTAATCTGCTGGGAATAATTTATGAGATGCAGCATAAGCAGGGAGAAGCAATGAAGATGTACAGAGCTGCTCTGGCACTTGATCCTGGCTATAAACCGGCAAATGAAAACATTGAAAGGGCAGGAGAAAGTATGGGCTCCATTGACTTAGATGATGTTAACTTTGGAGATGACGAGGAGGAAGAATAGATGTTTATTGTTATTGTAGGCTGTGGCCGCACCGGTTCTCTGCTTGCTGGAAAACTTTCTCGTTCTGGTAACGAAGTTGTTGTTATAGAACAAAATCCAGATTCATTTGCTCTGCTGCCGGTTGACTTTTCAGGTTTTGAGATAGAGGGGGATGCAGCTGAAAGTGATGTTTTGATTGAAGGTAAAATAGAATCTGCTGACCTTTTAATAGTTAGTACCGGCAATGATCAGATTAACTATCTTGTATCACAGATGGCCAGGGTTAATTTTGATGTACCCAGAATTATGGTCAGGACTATAGACCCATCAGTGGAGAAGATGTATGAAAAAGAAGAACGTTTTGAGATATTTTCTCAGATATCTCTTTTGGCTGAAAACATGATAAATAAAATTGAGCGAGAAGGGATGAGGTAATTATGGAGATTATACTGGTTGGAGGAGGTAAGCTAATTTACCATCTTGCCAAAAAGCTAATTTCTAAAGGACATTTTGTAACAATTATCAATAAAGATCGTAAACTAGCTGATGATCTGGCAAGAGAAATAAAGGCAACAGTTGTCTTCGGTGATGCAACTGATAAAAAAGTTCTGGAAGATGCTGGTGCTTATAAGGCAGATAACCTTGTATCTTTGACTCAGAAAGATCACAGTAATCTTTTTATCTGCAAGATGGCAATGGACTATTTTGGGGTTGAGAGAACTACAGCCCTGGTAAATAATCCAGAAAATGAAGAGCTTTTTAATACTCTTGGAATTACTGGAATTTTTAATGTTACAGATTTAATCAGTTCGATAATTGAACAGACTGTGATCTCTGATGATGTAAGTAATCTAACAATGATTGAAGAGGGGAAACTAAGTATTTTTCAGGTTGAGGTAGCTCCTGACTCTGAGGCTGCTGGCAAAGAAATTAAAGAAATCGACCTCCCTATCTCGATTGTTTTAGGTGGTATAGTAAGGAATGGAGATATTTCAATTCCCAGAGGTGGCTCTAAGATTCAGGCTGGAGATAAGATTGTCATAATTTCACTGCCGGAAGAACAGGCAGAAGCTATTAAAGTCTTTGGTGGTGAAGAATAAGATGAAATACAAAAATCTGCTTATTTCTCGCTACTTTCTGATTTCAAAATATACCGGGATTATTATAATCTTTGCCGGTGCTGCTATTCTTTCACCACTTTTATTTTTACTTGCTTTTCCCGAGGAGAGCAGCCTGGCTCCTCATTTTCTGCTGGCAGGAGGATTATCTATTCTGGCAGGACTAGTCTTATTTACTTATGGGAGCAGACACCAGGAAGAAGATGTGGAACTTTCCTTAAATGAAGGGAGTATAATTGTTATTTTTTCCTGGCTGGGAGCAATATTCTTTTCTGCAGTACCTTTTATCACTATTTTGGATATGAGCTGGTCTCATTCTATTTTTGAAGTGGTAAGCGGCTGGACAACTACCGGGCTATCTCTAGTTGATGTTACTACTGCGCCTAAATTAATCCTTATCTGGCGTTCTATTATGCAGTTTTTTGGTGGGGCTGGACTGGCAGTTATTGCTTTATCTTCACTGCTCCCGGTTCATGGAATGGGTTTATATATGGCTGAGGCACGAAGTGATAAACTTTTACCCCATGTAAAACGCTCTACTATGTTGATTATGAAAATCTATACTTTCTATACTGCAGCAGGAATTATTCTTTATTATTTTGCAGGGATGCCTCTCTTTGATTCTATAAATCATTCTATGGCTGCAATTTCTACCGGGGGTTTTTCCACTCAGCCAGACAGTATAGGCCATTACAACAGCTTATCTATTGAAGTGGTAACAATAGTCCTGATGCTGCTTGGTACTATAAACTTTGCAACCCATTACACACTGCTTAAAGGTAAGGTTAAAACATTTTTTAAAAATGCTGAGATACGTTTAATGATCACTCTATTTATATTTTTAACTCCTATATTAATGTTTTTTTCATTAAACTCTTTATACCCTATGCTGAGCGAGAATTTTAGAATTACCTTTTTCCAGATCATTACAGCTTTATCAACAACCGGTTTTTCGACTATTTCTTTTGCCGGCTGGCCGATATTTGCTAACTTTATCATTATTTTAATTATGCTTGTTGGTGGTGGAACAGGTTCAACTGCTGGTGGTATTAAGCAGTATAGAATCTATTTGATTTTTAAATCAATCTACTGGGAAATTAAAGAACAGTTTTTACCTCGCAGAAGTGTCAGCAGCAATTATCTCTGGCGGGGAGAGAATAAGTTTTATGTAAAAGATCAGCATGTAAAAGATGTAGCTAACTATATATTACTATACTTGTTTACTTTTTTTGCAGGAGTAGCAGTCCATACAGCCTATGGATATTCTCTTTTAGATAGTATGTTTGAATTTGGATCAGCTCTTGGTACAGTTGGAATTTCAATTGGCTTACTTTCATCCGAAGCACCTCTGGGTATAATCTGGACCCAGACGATCGGAATGTTTTTAGGTAGGCTGGAATTCTTTATAATTCTTTATGCCGGGATAAAACTATTTAAAGATGGAGTTTATATTTCTAAGCATTAATGTAGTTTTATATAGGAATTTAGGGATTACAATATTTAGATTAAGTACGATTAAACGTAAGCAGTTGATAATAGAAAATCAAATAAAATTAGCATCTTAATTACCCCAGAGAGATTTCATTTGTTCAGTAACAATGGAGCTTTTCTGGGGCTTTTATTTTGTATAATATTTTCTTCAGGGGGACTTAATAATTAGATATTATTTCGAGTTTTATGTAATATAATAAATTTAGGCTCAAGTAGTAAGTTGAAATATCAGGGAGGTGTTGAAAATGAAAGATAAGAAAAAAGTAGCTAAGAAAAAACCTGAGAAGAAAGAAGAAAAAAAGGAAATAAAGAAGTAATTCCTTTAATAAGTCAAAACTAAACAATGTATATTTTTCCCTGTAGACTAATAGTTACAGGGTATTTTTTGTTGAACTATTTGATTGGTGAAGTTGATGAGTGTTAAAAACCTCCGCACATATCTATAAGTGCGGATAACTTTAACGGATTGAACAGTTTACATGTTTAGCTTAACTATAAATTATTATAATGTAAGG
>NZ_QBLR01000179.1:0-6963 GCF_003070835.1 Halanaerobium sp.
TTTCATCTTTTTTTCAACCTGCTGCTTTAATTCTGTTTGTCGTCCAGATAAGAAAAGACAGACCTGGTCAATTAATTCGTGATAATCTTCTTTACTAACTGCACCAATACAAGGGCCCAGGCATTTATCAATATGATAATTTAAGCAGGGGCGATCTTCCGGTTCATCAGCCTTTAACTCTTTTTTGCAGCTTCTGAGCTTAAATATATCTTTGATTACATCCAAAGTTTTATATATTGCATCAACATCTGCAAAAGGACCGAAATATTCTGCACCATCATTTTTTACAATTCTGGTCTTAAAAACCCTCGGAAAATCAACATTTTTGGTTACTTTTATATAGGGATAGGTCTTATCATCTTTAAGCCGAATATTAAATTTAGGTTGATGTTTTTTGATCAAATTAGCTTCTAAAATGTAGGCTTCTACTTCTGTGTCTGTTATAATATAATCAAAATCATCTATATATTTAACCAGCATTCTCGTCTTATAAGTTTGATCATTTTTACGAAAATATGATCTAACTCGACTGCGTAAAGATTTAGCCTTACCAACGTAGATAATCATACCAGTTTCATCTTTCATTAGATAAACTCCAGGTTGGCGCGGCAGTTCTTTGAGCTGTGCTTCTATGTGTTCTTGATTAATTTCATTGTCTCTCAATTAAATCACCTTTATTTATATTAGTACTAATAATTTGAATAAATTTATCCACTAACTCAGGATCAAACTGAGTACCTGCACATCTCTGCAGTTCCTTTAAAGCCTCTTCTTCAGTCATTGAGTCTTGATATGGCCTACCGCTGATCATTACATCATATGCATCAATTATAGATAACATCCTAGACAGCATAGGGATTTTTTCACCAGCTAAGCCATCAGGATAGCCACAGCCGTTCCAGTGCTCATGATGGTGAAGAATTTCGTAAGAAATATGAGCAAAATCTTCTAAATTAGATGTAATTCTAAAACCAGTTTCAGTGTGTTTTTTCATCAGTTCCCATTCTTTTTCACTTAATCTATTGGGTTTATTCAATATTTCTTCGGGAACTGCAATCTTACCAATATCATGCATTTGTGTCAATAAGTGCAGTCTATCTTTCTCTGAATTAGATAAACCTATTTCATCCGCAAAATCATTAGCTATCTGGCTCATCCTAGAAACATGCTCTTCTGTTTCTGAACTTTTTTCTTTTAAAGATGTTAAAAATGCAGAGAGCACACTACTTCGGGCACTTTTACGACTTGAAATTTTATTTTTATACATCCGATCTTCTGCTTTACTCAATACCATCATCAAATCTTCTTCTATATCCACTTTAGCAGCATTCCCCAGGGCAATAGAAACAGCAAGTTCTCCCTCTTCTTTTGAAATTTCCTGATTAATTCTTTTAATTATTTCTTCACTTTCTTTAACCGATGTCTGAGGGAGTAAAACAACAAATTCATCCCCACCCCAGCGGGCAATAATATCTTCTTCTCGACATGATTTTTCAAATAGCCTTGCTGCTTTTCTAATCAACTTATCACCTTTTTGATGACCGTAGGTGTCATTGATTAACTTAAGATTATTAAGATCTCCCATAATAATGCTTATTGGAAGCTGTCTTTTGGTATCAATTCTTTTAATCTCTTCTTCTAAAAAGGCTCTGTTATATAGGTTAGTCAATTTATCGTGAAATCCAATGTATTGAATTTTTTCCTGATTCTTTTTGCGTTCAGTTATATCCCAGCAGAATCCATCAATCACAAAAGTTCCATCATCATATTCCTTACTTACTCTTGCATCCATCTCAAGCCACATAATATTCTTGTTTTTATCATAGGCCTGATAGGTGAAATTATTGACTTCTCGATTTTCCTGCATAAGTCTAATAAACTGATCTCTACGTTCAGAATTCACATACAATTCCTTTTTTAAATCATTATAATAATTTACTGTTTCAGAAATTGAATCAAAACCTAATATTTCAGCCATATGGGGATTAATCATTTTTACTTCACCCCTGGAAGTAGTTTTAAAAATCCCTACAGGAGAATTTTCAAATAACCTTCTGTATTTTTTCTCACTTTTTTTCAATCTCTTTTCTGAATCCTTACGTCTTTTTTCATTTATAATCTTTTCAATACCCAGAGAAATATCTCCAGTTAATTCATCTAAAAGCTTTACTTCTGTTTGATCAAAATTATTTTCTTCAGCTGAACAGAAAGACAAAACTCCCCATGGTTTATCAAATGCACCCAAGCAAAAGAAAGCGCGTGAGCCGCAGCTGCTATCTAAAAATGAATTGATTTCTTCAGTTTTGGGAAGATCATTGACTATTAATTTATCATCATCTTTGCTGATTAATTCTTCCTTAAAGTTAATTACTGAGTTATTTAAGTCAATATTATATGTCTCATTCTGTTTAAAATTTTTAGTATTTGGTTCAGAAAATGATAAAACACGAATTCTTTCTAAGTTATTATCAATCCTTCCAATCCAAATATTTTGATATTTACCATAGTCAGCTATAATTTGAACAGCCTCATCCAATAATTTTTTAAGTGATTTTTCTCTAACAATTAGCTGGTTTACCATACTCAATGTTCTATAAATTTCATTCAGCTTTTTTAATTCAGCTTCAGTCTCTCTACGCCTGGTAACATCTCTAAAAACCATCACTGTTCCTTGAATATTACCTGATTCAGTCTTAATTGGAGCAGCACTATCAGCAATATGATATTCATTACCATCTCTTGCAATTAATTTTGTATGATTTGCCAAGCCAACAACTTTTCCTTCTTTTAGAACTTTTTCAACAGGGTTTTTTGCCTTTTCTCCCGTCCTGGCATTAAAAATTTTGAAAATTTCTTCTATATCTTTATTGTAGGCTTCCTCAATACTCCAACCGGTTAAATTTTCAGCAATTGTATTTAATTTTTGGATTCTTCCCTTTTTATCAGTAACTATTAAGCCATCACCAATTGAATTTAAAGTTATTGAAAGAAACTGCTTCTGTTCTTTAATCGTTTCTGCCTGTTCTAAGTTTTTTAAAATAATTGATATTTTAGCTGCAATAGATTTTAATAAATCAAATTCTTCTTTTAAAAAAACAGTCTCATTATATTTTACAGGGTGTTCTGAGAGATAGGATATTTCAATACTCCCAACAATCTGGCCATCAATTTTTAAATCTTCCTGCTGCATCCAGCGGCTTTCCTCAAAGTTATCAGTTTTGTATTCTTCATCATGATAAATTATTCGTGCCTCACAGTCTGCAGGATATTGATAAGAAAGAGGAATTTTATTTACAATCTTATTAAGGGTCTGAGAGATATTCAATTCATTTTCTTCCGCTGCTTCTGAAATTCTATATAATCCGGTAAGTTCTTTGACCCTTTCTCTTAGTTCGAAGTTTAATTTCTGCATTTTAGTAGTGCTGTGGATAATATAAAAGGCTGCAATAATTATTATTAATGCTTCAATTATAAATTCTAGTGGGTTAATATTTAAATTATAGATATCCTGAACCGCTAAAACAATAATTGAAAATACTGTGGAAAAAAGAACTCCTTTTTTACCAAATTTAACTGTAGAATAAATAACAAATAACAACAAAAGAGGCTGCACAACTTCCAGATTAGCAAACAGAGCAATAAACAGCAATACCAAACCTATGCTAAAAATCATAGTCTTAGAATTTAATAGCCTTTTAATATTATCCATAATTAGCACCTCCATTAAATGGTACCCTTTACCTACAGCATTTCTTTCAAAAACTTAGCAGTATAAGAATTTTCATTTTTAGAAACTTCTTCCGGGGTACCACAAGCAACTAGTTCTCCACCTTTTTCTCCTCCCTCAGGTCCAAGATCGATTAGATAATCTGCCGATTTAATTACATCCAGGTTATGCTCAATAACAATTACAGTATTCCCATCCTCACGTAATCGATGCAGCACTTCTAAAAGTTTTTTGATGTCGGCAAAATGGAGACCTGTAGTCGGTTCATCTAATAAATATAAAGTTTTTCCTGTACTCATCTTTCCTAATTCTTTGGCAATTTTAATCCTCTGAGCTTCACCACCAGAAAAGGTAGTTGCCGGCTGACCAAGTCTAATATAGCCTAGCCCAACATCATAAAGAGTTTGTAAGCGGCGGCGGATTGGTTCAATATTTTCAAAGAATTCTACTGCTTCCTCTACAGTCATATCAAGCACATCTGCTATTGTCTTGCCCTTATATTTAATCTCTAAGGTTTCACGATTATAGCGCTTACCATCACATACTTCACATGGTACATAAACATCCGGCAAAAAGTGCATTTCTATTTCTTCTATTCCCTGACCTTTACAGGCTTCACAACGTCCTCCTTTAACATTGAAACTGAAGCGACCAATTTCATATCCACGCTGTTTGGCTTCAGGAGTACTGGCGAAAACATCACGAATATAATTAAAAACCTTAGTATAGGTCACTGCATTAGACCGGGGAGTTCTTCCAATTGGAGACTGATCAATATCTATAACCTTATCAATCTGCTCCATTCCTTCTATCTCATCATGATCCCCTGGATGTAAAGTTGAATCATATAATTCTCGCATCATCTTTCTTTTGAGAGTATTATTTATTAAAGTACTTTTTCCCGATCCAGAAACTCCAGTTACACAGGTAAAGGTTCCCAGTGGAAATTCTACATCAATAGATTTAAGATTATGCTGTCTGGCTCCTTTTATTTTTAGCCATTTATCTCCGGGCTGATACCTATCTTCAGGCACTTTTATTTTCTTTTTGCCTGATAAATATTGTCCAGTCAGAGATCGCTCTTCTGCTAATATATCTTTTAATGATCCTTCAGCAACAATCTCTCCTCCATGCTTACCCGCTCCAGGACCCATATCAATAATATAATCTGCTGCCCTGATTGTTTCTTCATCATGTTCAACAACAATCACAGTATTTCCTAAATCTCTTATATGCTCCAGAGTACTGATCAAACGATTATTATCACGCTGATGCAGGCCAATACTCGGCTCATCTAAAATATACAAAACTCCCATTAAACCAGAACCAATTTGGGTTGCCAGCCTTATCCGCTGGGCTTCACCACCAGAAAGTGTACCAGCAGAACGTTCAAGACTCAAATAATCAAGTCCAACATCGAGTAAAAATCTTAAGCGTTCTCTTACTTCTTTTAGAATTTCTTTACCAATTTTAGCCCGCCTATCATCAAGTTCTACCCCCTCTAAAAATTCATGGGCCTCTTTGATAGTATATGAACTAAATTCAGCTATAGAAATTCCACCAACTGTAACAGCAAGCACTTCCGGTTTTAAACGCTGACCATGACAAACATGACAAGGGATTTCATTCATATATCTTTCCAATTTCCGATGAGCACTTGAACTATCCGATTTCTCCATTCTTTCTTTTAAATAACCAGTAATTCCTTTGAATCTAGTAGTATGATCTCTAGTTCTGCCATAACGGTTGGTGTAAGGAAAGGTTATTTTTTTATTATCACCATAGATTAATTTTTCCACAATATCATCATCTAAATCTTCTATTTTTGTTTCCAAACTAAAATCATATTCATCAGCCATCGCCTCTAAAAGAGCTGGATAATAACGGCTGGATGACCTTGCCCAAGGAATTATCCCACCATCTGCTATCGACTTTTCTCTATCTAAAATTAAATCGGGATCAAATTCTTTTTTTACTCCCAGACCATCACAGTTTTCACAGGCCCCAAAAGGAGAGTTAAATGAAAACATCCTGGGTGACATTTCTTCCAAACTAATATTGTGTTCAGGACAGGCAAAGTTTTCACTATAAGTTGTTGTTTCTCCATCTATCTCATCAATCATAATTAAGCCCTCTGCATATTCCAAAGCAGTTTCCACAGAATCAGCTAAGCGTTCTCTAATTCCACCTTTTACAACCAAGCGGTCAACTATAATTTCTATATCATGCTGAAAATTCTTATCAAGTTTTTCTGCCTCTTCTAAAAGAATTGTTTCTCCATCAACTTTTGCCCTCACAAAACCATCACGCTGAGCCTGAACAAATACACGCTCATGCTCACCTTTTCTGGCTCTAACTACAGGAGCCAGTATCTGAATCTTAGTTCTCTCCGGCAGTTCCAGTACCTGATCAACTATTTCATCAACAGTCTGGGATTTAATTTCTTTACCGCAAACCGGACAATGAGGTATACCCACTCTAGCATAAAGCAGACGCAAATAATCATGAATCTCTGTAACTGTTCCAACAGTTGAGCGAGGGTTCCGACTTGTTGTTTTTTGGTCAATTGAAATTGCCGGAGAAAGCCCCTCAATATATTCAACTTTGGGCTTTTCCATCTGACCTAAAAACTGACGAGCATATGCAGAAAGTGATTCTACATAGCGTCTCTGTCCTTCCGCATAAATTGTATCAAAAGCAAGTGAAGATTTACCTGAACCACTCAAACCTGTAATAACTATTAGATTATCTCGTGGTATATCTATATCAATTTTTTTAAGATTGTGCTCTTCAGCACCTTTAACTATTAAACGTTCTAATCCCATTTTAAATTTTACACCTCTTTATATTTATTAAATACCATATATTAAGAACCGGAATCCTACATTTTTTCCAGTTTTGATTCCAGTTCTTCAATCTCATCTCTAATTTGAGCAGCTACTTCAAATTCTAAATCTCTAGCTGCATCTTCCATTTCAGCTTCCAAATCTATAATTAAATGCTGTATCTCTTTGCTTGTCATATCATCATAATTTTGGCTGTTATCATCAGGGTCTTCGTTGTCCTGGCTCTTATCATAATAACGGCTCTTATCTTCTGAAACTACCATATCAACCGGTTTTACAACATCACGAACTGGTTTAATAATAGTTTCTGGTGTAATGTTATTATCTTTATTATGCTGGATCTGAATTTCTCTTCTTCTTTCAGTTTCATCGATAGCAAACTTCATTGAA
>NZ_QBLR01000180.1:0-6898 GCF_003070835.1 Halanaerobium sp.
GGAGAGGATAGTTAATGGAATATTTATATGCAATTTTACCATGGGTCTTAATTTTTGGTATTTTTTGGTTCTTTTTAATCAGACCCCAACAAAAACAGAAAAAAGAACATCAGAACATGCTGGATAATCTTAGTATTGGTGATAAGATAGTTACAATTGGCGGCATCAAAGGCAAAATCATCAAAATTAAAGACAGTAATGTTCGAGTTAGAGTTTCTTCTAATGTTGATATTGACTTTGTTAAAAATGCTGTGTCTCGAGTTGAAGAAAAAAGCAGCAGCAAAAATGATGAGGATACTGAAGAGACTAATAAAGATAAGGAATAGTCGCTTTAGTAAAGAACTGGGGGAAATGATGTGAAAAACGCAGTTAAAGAGTTTTTGCAATCTTTAGTAATAGCAGGTATACTGGCTTTCTTTATAATAACATTTGTGGCCCAGTCATTTGTAGTAGATGGAAGATCAATGGCTAATACTCTTCAGGATGGAGAAAGACTTTTTGTAAATAAATTTATTTACAGATTTCAGCCGCCTGAAAGAGGAGATATTATTGTTTTTTCTCCTAAAGGAGCGCCAGGGCAAAAATATATAAAAAGAGTTATCGGGTTACCTGGTGATACTGTATATATTAAAGATGGTGTTACTTATGTTAATGGGGAGGCACTTGAAGAAAATTATCTGCCAGAAAAAATGCTTGGAGATTTTGGTCCTTATGAGGTTCCAGAAGAAAGTGTTTTTGTTCTTGGGGATAACAGAAATCATAGTGCTGACAGCAGATTCAAAAGCATTGTAGGTTTTGTTGACTATGATGATATATCAGGCAGGGCTTTCTGGGTTTACTGGCCGCTGACTGAGATGAGGGTTATTGATCATCAGAATTATGATTTATCATTTGAAAATTAATTGCTTATTGTTAGGAGGACATTTATTTAATGAGGTATAAACAAAAAAGACGAATTAAATTAATTATTATTTTAGCTATAATGGCCTTTGCTGCATTTTTATATTTTCAGCACGGCATTAATTTAGGACTTGATCTACAGGGGGGAGCCCACATAGTTTTACAGGCTCAGCCTACAGAAGAAAGAGAAATAAATGACACTGTTATGACTGGAATTCAGAGTGTGATTGAAAGACGGGTTAACCAGCTTGGTTTAAGTGAACCTCTGATTCAGAGGCAGGGCAGTGATAGAATAATTGTCGAACTGCCGGCAGTTGACAGTCCAAATGAGGCCATAGAAACTATAGGCCGAACTGCAATGCTGACCTTTCAGAATTCAGCTGGTGAGGTTTTAATGACAGGTGAAGCTGTGCAGGATGCAAGAGCTGATCATGATCAGTATGGTAGACCAGTAGTTGCTTTTACTTTGACAGAAAAAGGTTCTGAAAAATTTGCTGATATTACACGCAAATATATTGGAGAAAAAATTGGGATTTATCTTGATAATGAACAGTTGACTAATCCAACAGTTCAGGCTGTAATTGAAGAGAGAGGACAAATTACAGGATATGAGACAATAGAAGCAGCTCAGAAAGATGCTATACTTATCAGAGAGGGTGCTTTACCAGTTCCGGTTGAGGTTATTGAAACCAGAACCGTTGGACCTACTCTGGGAGAAATCTCTATTCAGAAAAGTATTAGAGCCGGTTTATTAGGTCTTTTATTAGTTGCTATTTATATGGTTTTTTATTACAGATTTCCTGGTGTTTTAGCTTCTGTTATACTTGCAATTTACGGCTTAATTCTGATGGGAACAATGGCAGGTTTGCAGGCAACTTTAACCTTACCTGGTATTGCTGGTTTAATCCTTTCTATTGGTATGGCTGTTGATGCAAATATTATTATTTTCGAGCGAATAAAGGATGAGCTAAAATCTGGTAAGACGCTTAGAGCAGCAATTGATGCAGGTTTTAAAAGAGCTTATACTACTATAGTTGATGCTAATGTAACAACAATTATGACTGCTCTTATTCTGGCCTATTTTACCAGTGGTACAGTTAGAGGTTTTGCTGTGACACTTGGTATTGGTATTATTGTCAGTATGTTTACTGCTTTCTTTGTAACCAGAAATGTGATTGATATTTTTGCAGGCAGTAAATTATTACGTGAAAATAAATCTTTTGGGGTCAGAAAGGGGTAATAAAGTGGATATTTTAGGAAAACGAAAAATTTGGTATACAATTTCGCTTACTGTAATTGCAATTGGGTTATTGTTTTTGCTGATTAATGGATTAAATTTAGGTATCGACTTTAATGGTGGTACTTTAATGGAATTTGGCTTTGAAAATAGCGTTAGTTCAGAAAAAGTTAGGGGAGTTTTAGAAAGAGTTGAAATAGCTGAAGATAGTAAAATTCAACAGTCTGAATCTGCTGGAGAACATGGGATTATTATCAGAACTAAGACTTTGGAGTCGGAAGAGATTGTTATAATTGATAATGCAATCAAAGATGAATTTGAATCGGCTGAAATGTTGAGAACAGAGATGGTTGGACCAACCATTGGTAGAGAATTAAGAATCAATGCTCTGCTGGCTATGATTGCAGCTTCTATTGCAATAGTTGCTTATATTAGTTTTCGCTTTGAGTTCAGATTTGCAGCTGTTTCTATTATAACTTTGATGCATGATGTTTTAATAACAATTGGTATTTTTGCTATCCTGGGTCGAGAGGTTAACACGCCTTTTGTAGCTGCACTTTTAACTATTGTTGGTTATTCTATTAATGATACAATTGTAATTTTTGATAGAATTAGAGAGAATATGAAGTTATTGCACAAAGTTCCCTTTATAGAACAGGCCAATTCAGCAGTTGTAGATACACTGCCCAGATCAATTAACACCTCAGTAACCACATTAATTGCTATTTTAGCTATCTATTTCTTTGGAGGAGCTTCAATTCAGACATTTATGCTAGCTCTCTTTATTGGAATGTTTGCTGGTACTTATTCTTCAATTTTTGTGGCCAGTCCGCTTTTAGTAACCTGGCAGGAAAAAATCAGCAAATAAAAATTAGAATTAGAAAAGTTTTTAGATTATAACCCCTCCTTTGCTTACTGGAGGGGTTTCTATCTTTAAAAAAGGCTGTGATAAAATGGATATGAACTTACCCAAACACTACAGGCATTTTCAGCGTTACAGTGAAATTGCACAGATTCTTGTTAAAAACGGGCTTGGTTTTATTATTTCTCAGCTAGACTTAAATAAATATTTACCATTTAGGAAAAGAATCAGTACTACAGAAAGACCCACAGGAAAAATGCTGGCTGTTAAAATCAGAGAAGTCCTGCAGGAGTTAGGTCCTGCCTATATAAAACTAGGTCAGCTTTTGAGTACCAGAGCGGATATTTTTCCACCTGTTTTTATAGCAGAAATGAGAAAACTTCAGGATAAAGTTCCACCTGAAGATTATGAGCTGATAGAAGATTTTTTAAAAAATGAACTGGGAGATAAGTTTGAAGAGGAAATAATAAAAATTGAAAAAGAAGCTGTTGGAGCCGCTTCAATTGCACAGACCCATAAAATTGTTTTAAAAAATGGAAAAGAAGCGATTATGAAAGTTAAAAGGCCGGGGATTAATAAAAAAATAAGTGTTGATGTAGAAATAATGGAGAACCTTGCCCGCTTAGCTGAAGAAAGAGATTTATTTAATTCTGTTATCAGGCCGGTAGAGATTATTCAGGAATTCAAACGCACAATAAAAGATGAACTTAATTTTAAAGGTGAAATGGCAAATATAATCCGTTTTCGCAGTGATTTTGCTGACGATCCATATATTACAGCTCCTGAAGTTTATTCTGAACTTTCAACAGTTAATCTTTTGATTATGGAGGAAATAAAGGGAGTTAAGCTTAGGGAAGTAGATCAGAGTCACCCTCATAATAAATTTATTGCAGAACTTGGGGCAAAGGCTTTAATGAGGCAGGTATTAATTAATGGTTTTTTCCATGCTGATCCACATCCAGGAAATATATTTATAACTGGCGAAAAAACTATTGCTTATGTTGATTTTGGCATGGTTGGAAGAATTACTGAAGAAGATAGAGATCTAATGGCTCTGCTCTTTTATGCATTGATTAATAAAAAAATTAATGTTTTAATGGATGTAATTTTAATTTTGGGTAATAAACCTGATAATTTTAATCGCCGCAGATTTCAGCTTGATATGGAAAAAATTCTGGACAGATATTATGGCAGTGATTTATCAAATATTGAAATCAAGTCTGTTTTTGAAGATCTGCAGTATTTTATTTACGAACATCAGATTAGAATGCCTCAGGATTTCTTCTTATTATTTAGAGCTATTGCAGTGAGTGAAGGAGTTGGCCAGGATCTGGATCCTGATTTTAATGTGGTAGAAGTTGGACGGGGGTTTATTTCTGATATTTTAGATGACAGAATGCAGGTCAATAAAATTGCTGCAAGGCTTGGTTCGGAAATCTGGAAATTTGGCAGAAAAAAATATGAATTAAATAATCAACTTAAATCTTTTTTAGATAAACTAGTCAAAGATGATTTTACAATTAATTTTAGACATACAAACCTGGAAAATCTTATTTCCCGGCTTGATATCATTTCTAATCGACTTTCAATGAGTTTGATTATTGCTTCTTTAATTATTGGCTCAACCCTGCTTATTCAAACAAATATGGAACCTCGGATATTTAATATCCCCCTACTTGGTTTTATTGGTTATTCATTTGCTGGGATTTTGGGCTTACTTCTTGTAATATCAATTTTTCGCTCAGGTAAATATTAAACTAACTTTAGAATACAATGGTGATAATAGATGGATAAACTATGGAAAATAATTAGCTACAGACAGGATAAAAACCAAAATTTTATAGAACAGCTGCTGGCTGAGCGCGGCATAAAATCTCAACAGGAAAAAGAAATTTATTTAAACCCTAAACTTGAATATTTAAGTGACCCATTTTTACTGCCGGATATGAAAAAAGCTGTAGAAAGAATTAAAAAAGCTGCAGCAAATAAAGAAAAAATTTTAGTTTATGGAGATTACGATGTAGATGGTATTACTTCAACTGCAGTTTTATATAGATTTTTCAAGAAAGCATTTGGAATCGAAATTGATTATTTTTTACCTGACAGGATTGAAGATGGTTATGGGTTGAATATTCAGGCTCTGGAAAAAATCTCTGCAGCAGAAGTTGATTTGATTATAACTGTTGACTGTGGGATTACAGCTTTTGAGGAAGCTGAGTATTTAAAAGCAGAGGACATTGATTTGATTATTACTGATCATCACACTCCCTCCGAAAAAAAGCCTGCAGCAGAGGCAGTGATTAATCATCATCTTGTTCAAGAGGATGACTATTTCGCTGCAGAAATAGCTGGTGTAGGTACAGCTTTTAAATTGGCCCAGGCTTTAAATCCCAAAATTGTTAGGCAGATGGTTAAAGAACTACTGCCGATTGTAGCTCTGGGTACTGTAGCAGATATTGCCCCGCTCAAAAATGAAAACAGAATACTGGTAAAAAACGGTCTGGAATTAATCGGTCAGGACAAGGTTTTGGGATTAAAAACTTTAATAGCTGAACTAAAACTCGATAAAAACAATATTACGGCTGGGCAAATTGGTTATATAATTGCACCACCTTTAAATGCTGCTGGTAGAATTCATGATGCAGAAGAGGCACTGCGCTTATTGATTTCAGAAGATGAAGCAGAGTTAAAAGAAATTGCCAAAAAATTAATCAAAATAAATAAAAAACGGCAGCAGGAGGAAGAAAAAATTTATCAGTCTGTAGAAGAAAAGATTTTAAATATTGATTTAGAAAGCGAAAGGGCAATTATTCTTGCTGATAAGGACTGGCATTCTGGAATAATTGGTATTGTTGCTTCCAGGCTGCTTGAAAAGTATAATCTTCCGGTAATATTATTTGCTGTTGATCAAGAAAATAATACTGCCAAAGGGTCAGCCCGCAGTATTTCAGCCCTTAATATTTATCAGGCACTTAAATACTGCAGCTCCGAAGTGTTAAATTTTGGGGGCCATACAGCAGCCGCCGGTTTGAGCATTGATATAAATAGAATTTCTAAATTTAAAAAGTTATTTAGTCACTATCTAAATCAGAACCTCAGCCAGGAGGACTTTCTTAAGCAGGAAAAAATAGATATTAACCTTGAAGTTTCAGAACTTAACAAAGCTCTTATTAATCAACTGGATAAATTTCGCCCTTACGGAATTGCTAATCCAGCTCCAAAGTTTTTATTTCAAAATTTAAAAAGTCGCGGCTGTTATCAGATGGGTAAAGAAGATAAGCATCTAAAAATTTATTTAGAAAACAATATTCAGGCAGTTGCATTTAATTTTGGAGATCAGGCAGAAAGAATAGCAGCTTCTAATTTTGATTTGATTGGACAGGCGGAAATTAATCGCTGGCGGGGAAAAGAAAATTTGCAGCTTAAAGTAAATGATTACAGGTCTGTAAATGATATTTCTACTGCTTTAGTTTTTGAAAAAGATAATTATTCTATTTACGATTATCGAAATACTGCAGACAAGAAAAATAACCTAAAAAAACTACTGTTTAATAAGGTGATTAAAAAAGCAGCAGTTTATGTTAGCAGCAAAAAAGAAAAAGAGGTTCTAAAAGAAAAATACCCCGAACATTATTTTTTCAGCAGCGAACTGAATACTAAATCAAATTTTTCTCATCTGATTTTTTATTCACTACCATTTTCTTTAGCTCAGTTTCATGATCTTCTGGCTGAATTCAAAAATAATATTCCAGAACAGCCCAGCAGACTAATATTACTTTTTTCAGAAGCAGATATTAAATTTAATCAGAAAATAATTAGCTATCTAAACAAAAAAGAATTGGCAGCTAATAATGAAAATCAATTGGACTTTAAAGGCTCAGTACGATATAATAAATTAT
>NZ_QBLR01000013.1:0-37294 GCF_003070835.1 Halanaerobium sp.
AATTATTAGTCAGTCAGGGAAATAGTTATTTTCTCTCAGTAAAACGGAATACAATTACTTAATATAGAAAATATTTCTTTTCAGAGGCAGGAAAATAGTGTTTTATCGCAAATAATATAATTAAGAGAAGAAACAATTTTCAAAAAAATACGGAGGTGGAATTTGTGAAGTTTAAAAAATTATCGATTACTTTATTAACTCTGATTTTAGTTATGACTCTATCATTTACTATTCTGGCAGAAGAGGTTAATTTAAGGATTTATCATGTAAATGATGTCCATTCCAGAGTAGAAGAAGATGATTATGCTGGAAGTATGGGTTATGCTAAAATGGCAACTCTGATTAAAGAGGCTAGAAGAGAAATGGAAAATGTAATGTTTTTAGATGCTGGAGATACTTTCCACGGTCAGACAATTGCCAATATAAATGAAGGTGAAGCAATCAGCCATATTTTAGATTTAATGGATCTTGATGCTTTAACCTTAGGAAACCATGATTTTAATTACGGACAAGAAAGACTGGAAGAATTAGATTATATGAGTAACTTTCCATTTTTAGCTGCTAACTTAAGTAGAGAAGATGGAGAAGAGATTCCATATGCTGAAGATTATTTAATCAAAGAATATAATGGTGTTAAAGTTGGTGTATTCGGTTTAGTAACTCCTGAGACTGCTTATAAGACTCACCCTAAGAATGTTGAGGGATTAGTCTTTGGAGATCCAGTTGCAGCTGCTAATGAAGTTGTTAATGAATTAAGAAGCCAGGTAGATGTGGTTGTAGCTCTGTCTCACTTAGGAATTAGTGAAGGTAGTGAATACACAAGTAAAATGGTAGCTGAAGAAGTACCTGGAATTGACTTAATTGTTGATGGTCACAGCCATAATGTATTAGAAGAAGGTATGATGGTTAACGATACTATGATTGTAATGGCTGGAGAATATTCTAAATTCTTAGGCTATGTAGATCTTACTGTTGATAATGGAAATGTTTCAGATATAAAAGCTAATTTAATTCCAAGAGAAGATACTGCAGAGGTTGAAGAAGACTTTATAGTTTCTAAAGTTGTAGAAAGAGTAAATAGAGCCAATGACACAATCACCTCTCAGGTAGTTGGAGAAACTGCTGTTGAATTAGATGGTGCCAGAGGTAATGTTCGTACTGGTGAAACCAATCTAGGTAACTTGATTACCGATGCAATGAGAGCTAAGTTTGATGCAGATGCTGCAATCACCAATGGTGGCGGAATTCGTGCTTCAATTGAAGCAGGAGAAGTTACCCAGGGTGATGTTATTACAGTACTACCATTTGGTAATACAACTATCTTAATGGAATTAAGTGGTGCTGATTTAAGAGCTGCTCTAGAACATGGTGTTTCTGAATACCCTGCAACTGAAGGTCTATTCCCACAGGTTTCTGGTATTAAATTTACCTTTGATGGTGATGCTGAACCTGGAAATAGAGTTCAAAAAGTATGGGTAGGCGGCGAAGAATTAGATGAAAATAAAATGTATACTGTAGCAACTAATGACTTCATGAAAGCTGGAGGAGATGGCTACTCAATGTTTGCTGACGCTCCAATAGTCAGTGAAGCTGGCGGCTTAGAAGAAGTATTAATGGAATACATGGAAGCTAATGCTCCTGTAGCCCCAGAAACAGAAGGAAGAATAGTAGCTGAGTAAAATATCAGTTACCGGGTACCACCCGATATATGTTGAATTAAGTCATATGAATTAGAAAAACTACCCCCTGCTGAGCAATTTAGCAGGGGGTTTTCATTCTTAAGATATGTGAAAATAATCATTTGGCCGTAGATTCGATTTAAAGTAACTTTTCTGCTATAATAATGAGTAGATTGCTCAGTTTAAAATGCTTTTGAAGTTTTAGTATTAATTTGGGACTGCAGTATTTTAGAAGATTTTAGGTAATAAATAATTTGAACTTAGGAATAATAAAGGAGTTACTGATAAATTAAATGGAAAAGAAAAGTCAGAATTTGAATGAAAAAAATAAGGAAAAAAAATTAGAAAATCCGCGTGATCAGTTTATGGTAATCTCAAAAGATGATATGCGAAAAAGAGGCTGGGACAAGCTCGATTTTATTATCATTAGTGGTGATGCTTATATTGATCATCCATCTTTTGGCACGGCTATTATTGCCAGAGTGCTTGAGGATGCTGGTTTTAAGGTTGGTATAATTGCTCAGCCTGACTGGAGATCTACAGCTGACTTTAAAAAACTGGGTGAACCCAAATATGGATTTTTAGTTACTGCTGGTAATATGGATTCAATGGTCAATCATTTTTCTGTTTCTAAACACCGCCGCAGTTATGATAATTATTCTCCTGGAGGAGAAAGTGGTCACCGTCCTGATCGGGCGACAATAGTTTACAGCAACCGTCTGCGTGAGGCTTTTGGTGATATTCCAATCATTATTGGTGGAATTGAGGCCAGTCTGCGCCGCTTTGCTTACTATGATTACTGGGATGAAAGTGTCCGACGCTCCATACTTTTTGACAGCCGTGCTGATCTTTTAGTTTATGGAATGGGCGAAAAACAAATCTTAAAGATTGCTGAAAATTTAGAAGCTGGACTGGAAATTAAATATATCAACTATCTTCCAGGGACAGCTTTTATTGCTGATGAGCTGGAATCATTATATGATTATGAGCTTTTACCATCTTATGAAGAGGTAAAAGATAATAAAAAACAGTATGCTTATGCCTATAAAATAGAATATTTAGAACAGGATCCAGTTCGCGGTCAGCAGCTGGTACAGCAGCACGGCAACCGTTATCTGGTTCAGAACCCACCGGTCGAACCTCTAAGCCAGGAAGAACTTGACCATGTTTATTCACTTCCCTATCAGCGAGATTATCATCCAATGTATGAGAGAGATGGTGGAGTACCGGCAATCAAAGAGGTTAAATTCAGCCTGGTCAGTTCGCGCGGCTGTTTTGGTGCCTGTTCATTTTGTGCTATATCTTTTCATCAGGGAAAGATGATGACAGCCCGCAGCAAAAAATCATTAATCAAAGAAGCTAAAAAAATAACTGCAATGGATGATTTTAAAGGTTATATCCATGATGTCGGGGGACCAACAGCCAATTTCCGTCAGCCTTCCTGTACAGCTCAGCTTTCGCGGGGGATGTGTAAGGGTAAGGAATGTATGTTTCCAGCTCCCTGCAGCAAATTGGAAGTGGACCACGAAGAATATTTCGAGATTTTAAGAGAGTTAAGAAAACTACCGGGAGTAAAAAAGGTTTTTGTGCGCTCCGGTATCCGCTTTGATTATCTTTTAGAAGATGAAGAGAGCCGAAAATATTTAAAAGAACTTGCAGAACATCATGTGAGTGGTCAGCTTAAAGTTGCTCCAGAGCATGTTTCAGATAATGTTTTATCTTATATGGGAAAACCAGGAATTGAGGTTTTTGATAAATTTAGAGAGGCTTTTTATCAGGTGAATGAAGAAATCGGCCTGGAGCAGTATTTAATTCCCTATTTTATTTCCAGCCATCCGGGAAGTCGGTTGGAAGATGCTGTTGAACTGGCAGAATATCTAAGAGACATTAATCATCACCCGGATCAGGTACAGGATTTCTATCCAACTCCGGGCACAATGGCCACAGCAATGTACTACAGTGGTTATGATCCAAGAACTATGGAAGAGGTTTATGTTGCTAAATCAAAAGAGGCAAAAAAAATGCAGCGAGCCTTACTCCAGTATCATAAGAAGAGAAATCATCAAATTGTGCGCAAGGCTTTAAAGATGGCAGGGCGCAGAGATTTAATCGGTTATGATAAAAAAGCATTAGTACCACCGACTCACTAAAATATTAGAGATCTAAGCTTTAATTAGGAGGAATTAATAGATGTCTACAGTTGGCAAAAAAGATAAATATAAGTTATTAATTGATAATTTAAGAGAACTAGAACCATTTATAATTGCCTTTTCTGGAGGAGTTGACAGCACTTTTTTAGCAGCTGCCGCAAAAGAATCCGGGGTGGATTTTGAAGCTGTTACCGTTAATACCCCTTTTGTACCTGATAGAGAAATTAAAGAGGTAGCTGAACTGGTGGCAGGCCTGGACCTGGAACATCAGCAGCTGGAGGTTGAGCTAGAAGAATTAGAAAAAGCAGTTGAAAATACTCCCGAGCGCTGTTATTACTGTAAAAAGGTGATTTTTAATCAGATTTTAGATTATGCAGCTGGCAGAACTGTAATTGAAGGTTCGAATCTGGATGATCAGGGAGACTATCGTCCTGGCCGCAAAGCTTTAAAAGAGCTGGGAGTTAAAAGTCCTCTGCTTGAGGCCTCTTTGAGCAAAAGTGAGATTCGGGAGCTTTCTAAAAAAATGGAACTTCCTACCTGGAATAAGCCGAGCATGTCCTGTCTGGCAACCAGAGTTTCCTATGACAATCAGATTACAGCTGAAAAACTGGAGAAAATAGAAATTGCCGAAGAATTACTGTATCGAATGGGTTTTGAACAGTTTAGAGTCCGCGATCACAGCAATCTGGCCCGGATAGAGCTGTCAGAGAGTGATCGAGAAAAGATATTAGACTTAAATTTAATGGATAAATTGTCTGATAAATTACAGAAATTAGGTTTTCAATATGTTACCTTAGATCTGTCAGCATATAAAAGCGGCAGTATGAATAAAGAAATTTTGGAGGCAGAAGATGAATAAAGAAGATATCAAAATTTTATTAGAAAAAGTAAAAGATGGTGAAATTGAGGTTGATCAGGCAGCAGCTTCTTTAAAAGATCTTCCTTTTAAGGATCTCGGCTTTGCTAAGGTAGATAATCACCGCAGTTTGCGCAACGGTTTTCCAGAGGTAATTTACTGTGAAGGAAAATCACTTGATGAGATCGAAGGAATTGTAAAGGAAATGCTCAAACATGATAATAATATTTTAGCAAGCAGGGCCAGTAAAGAGATTTATGAGCGGATTAAAGAAATTGCTCCTGAGGCAGTTTATCATCAGCGGCCGGAAATGATTTTTATAGAAAGACAGCCGCTTACTAAAACTCAAAGCAAGATTTTAGTAGTTAGTGGTGGTACTTCTGATATTCCGGTTGCAGAAGAAGCAGTAGTAACTGCTGAAGCACTGGGCAATTCAGTTGAGCGGCTCTATGATGTGGGGGTAGCAGGGATTCACAGACTTTTAGGTAATTTAGATAAATTAAACGAAGCAGAAGTTATTATTGCAGTTGCTGGAATGGAAGGTGCTCTGGCCAGTGTTGTTGGAGGTCTGGTTGATAAACCTGTAATTGCTGTACCGACAAGTGTTGGTTATGGTGCTAATTTTGGTGGAGTTTCAGCTCTGCTGACTATGATTAACAGCTGTGCCAGCGGTATTGGAGTAGTAAATATTGATAATGGTTTTGGAGCAGCTTATTTAGCCAGCACAATTATTTTACAGATAGAGAAAGCAAGGAAGGATGGATAAATTAATATGAAAACAGAAAACATACTGTACTTTGATATAAATTCCGGAATCAGTGGAGATATGACAATAGCTTCTTTACTTGATCTGGGTGTTGATAAAGATAAATTTTTAAATGAACTGAAGAAATTAAAGCTTGCGGGTTATGAAATTGAGATTTCTACAGTTCAGAAAAATGGGATTACAGCTACAGATTTTAAAGTTATTTTAGAAGATGAAAGCCACCCAGATCTGGTAGAAGATTCTGGTCATTCTCATGACCACAGTCATAATCATAGTGACCACTCTCATGATCATGATGGCCACCCACATGAACATCATGAAGGAGGCTGTCAGGGCTGCGGCAATCATGACCACCACCATAATGATCACAGTCATTCAGATTCTGATCACCAACACGACCATTTAGATCATAATCACAACCATGGAGAAGGTCATTCTCACAGTCATGAGCACAGCAGTAACCATGTTCACCGCAACTTCAATGATATTAAGAAATTAATAAACCAGAGTCAGCTCAATCAAAATGTAAAGGATTTAAGCATAGATATTTTTGCTAAAGTAGCAGAGGCGGAAGCTAAAGTGCATAACAAGAAAATAGATGAGGTGCATTTTCACGAAGTTGGAGCAGTTGATTCGATAGTCGATATTGTCGGAGCGGCCATTTTAGTTGATCTATTAAATCCTGACCATATCTACGCATCTCCAGTACCGCTTGGTACAGGCTTTGTCGATGCAGCCCACGGCAGAATTCCGGTTCCCGCACCAGCAACAATTGAAATTTTAAAAGATGTACCGGTATATTCAACTAATATCAGAGGGGAACTGGTTACCCCAACTGGAGCTGCAATTATTAAAACTCTGGCAGAAGAATTTATTGAACTGCCGGAAGTTGAAATAGAAAAAATTGCTTATGGAGCTGGCAAAAAGGATTTTGAGATTACAAACCTGCTGCGGGTTTATCAGGCTAAAAAAAAACTAAAAAAAAGTTATTAATTTTAGAAACAAACATTGATGATATGAGCGGAGAAATTTACTCCTATCTTTTCCCAAAACTGCTAGCTGCAGGAGCCAGGGATGTTTATTTAACCAATATCATGATGAAAAAGAACCGTCCAGCACTAAAGCTGACAGTACTAAGTCCTGCAGAAAAACAGCAGGAGCTGGAAGAGATTATTTTTAAAGAAACTACAACTTTAGGTATTAGACACCGTGAAGTTAAGAGGAGCTGTCTGGAGCGGAAATACTTTGAGCTGGATTCTACAATGGGTAAGGTGACAATCAAAGCAGCCTATTATGAAGGTAAACTAATTAAGTATTCTCCAGAATATGAAGAGTGTAAGGAGATTGCTGTCAGAGAGAGGGTCAGGCTGCAGGATGTTTATGATCTCTTAAAAAAAGAAGCAGCTGAGCAGTTGTTTTAGTTTATTATTAAGTTCCAAAAAATAATACAGATATTTTGTTTTTATAAGTGTCAGTTAGCTGATTTGATTCAGCCGCTGGCGCTTTTTTTCTTTCTAAGCAGGAATCAGCTTTATTATCCAGAAATGTAATAGTAGCACGAAAAATTATTTTGTGTCACGAAAGGTGGTTTCAAATGTCAGACTTAAAAAGATTTGGAGTTTCCATAGAAGAAAATTTGCTTAAAAAATTTGATCAGTTAAATGAGGGAATTTATAATAATCGTTCTGAAGCAATTAGAGATCTGATTAGAAATAAAATAATTGAAGAAAAAAACACCAAAGAAGATCAAAATGTTGTAGGAACAATTACTCTAATTTATGATCATCATCAAAGTGGTCTAACTGATAAAATGAATCAGCTGCAGCATGATTACCACTGCCTCTTTAAAACAAATCTGCATTTGCATTTAGATAGGCACTTCTGTCTGGAAGTAATAGTTGTTGAAGGGCTGCACAGCAAATTAAGAAAAATAAGTTCTAAATTAATTGCTCTAAAAGGTATTAAACACGGCAAACTAACTGTAACCAAAATAGAAGGAGTGGAAAAATAATTGTCATATTCAAAACAGAAAAATAAAATTAGATTAAATTTAGTAATTGTACTGATAGTTATCAGTTTATTTAGCATTTCAGCTGGAGCCAAAACTTTAACTGATCTGGCAGATCGAAAACTTAGTCTTCCAGATAAGATAGAAAGAATTGTAGCTATAGGACCGGGAGCGTTAAGGATGGTAGTTTATCTTGAGGCAGAAAATATGGTTGTAGGAGTGGAAGAATTTGAAAAAAGGAATCAGCAGCGCCCTTATATAATTGCTCATCCAGAACTGACCAAATTGCCGGTAATTGGACCTCAGTTTGGAGGAGACGCAGAATTAATTGCCGCTCAAAATCCTGATTTAATTATCTCATCTTATCTGAGTCAGGCTGAGATGAATAATTTACAGGCCAAGACTTCAATACCGGTTATTTCAATTAATGATGGTTCTCCAGGTTCGATGACTGAAGCTGAATTGAAGATGGCTCTGAAATTTTTGGCAGAGATATTGAATAAAAATGATCGAGCAGAGGAGCTAATTAATATTTTTGATCAGCACAAAAATGAACTAAAAAGTAGAACCAGTAATTTAGACTTAGGAATGAATGTCTATATTGGTGGAATAGGTAACAAAGGTGCTCAGGGTATTACTTCCACTGAGGCAAATTATCCCCCCTTTGAATATCTGGGTCTTAATAATATTATTGAAGATGATAAAAAAAGTAACTTCACAATCAGTAAAGAGAGATTGCTGCTGGAAAATCCTGAGCTGATTTTTATAGATCAGGGTGGAATTGAATTGGTAGAGCAGGATTTAAAAAGAGAAGAATTCAAATATTTAAAAGCTTATCAGGAAAATGAAATTTATCAGCTTTTACCATACAATCACTATACAACTAACTTTGCAACAATGTTAGCTAATTCTTATTTTATTGCTGAAACATTGTACCCAGAAGCATTTAAAATGCTGGAAGCGAAAGAAAAAGCGAATCAAATTTATAAGCAATTCGTTGGACAGCCAGTATATTCTGAGATGGCAGAAATTTTTGGCGGCTTTAAAAAGATGAAATTAAATTAAAATAATAAATTTGATAGAGGTAGATTTATGGATAATAATTTAAGTGTAGAAGATCTTTTGAAAAAAGAAAAAAAGAATTCTAAAAAAATATTAATGTTAAGTTTAGTACTGCTGCTGCTGATTGTTTTAGCTGCTGTTTACTCTTTATTTGTAGGTGCAGCCAGACTTGAATTCAGTGATTTATTAAGAGTTGTTTTTCAAGGGGAAAGAGGGATGGTTTATAATATTATCTGGAATATCAGACTGCCGGCTATTTTAACTTCACTGGCGGCAGGGATGGGATTGGCTCTGGCTGGAGCTGTTATGCAGAGCACCCTTAAAAACTCACTTGCCTCACCTTTTACTTTAGGAATTTCACATGCTGCTGCCTTTGGAGCCGCTTTTGCTATTGTAGTTGTTGAACCTGAAAGTTTAAATATCTTTTCGTTTTTAGATGGAGTTTATCTACCTGCACTTTCAGCCTTTCTTTTCTCACAGCTGGCAGTGATAACTGTTCTAACAATCAGCGCCAGGCAGCAGGCTGGAAGAGAAACTATAGTTTTAGCTGGAATTGCGCTTTCTTCTTTATTTACAGCAGGTACTACAGCTTTGGAATTTTTTGCAGATGATTTAGAACTTGCTTCAGTTATTTACTGGACATTTGGGGATCCAGGCCGGACAAACTGGAATCAATTTATAGTCATAGTTTTTGTACTTCTTTTGACACTATTTTATTTTATTTATCAGGGTTGGAATTATGGTGTTTTAAATTCGGGTGATGAGCTGGCAGCAAGTCTGGGAGTTGATTCAAATAGACTGAGGTTGATTGCAATGACAGTCTCCTCAATTTTAACTTCAGTTATTATTTCCTTTGTTGGGGTAATTGGTTTTATAGGCCTGGTTACTCCTCATATTATTAGAAAAATTGCAGCTGGAAATCAGCGTCAGCTTTTTTTAAATTCTGCTCTAGCAGGAGGCCTGCTTTTAATTATCGCAGATAATCTGGCGAGAACATTATTTAGACCTATTGTCTTACCGGTAGGGGTTTTAACTGCATTTTTAGGAGCACCACTTTTTATTTATTTAATTATTAAAGGGAGGCAGTTTTGATGTTTTTAGAAATTAAGGCGCTAAATTTTTCTTATACTGAAGAAAATATTTTAAAGAGGATAAATTTAAATGTGCAAAAAGGTGAATTGATTACTTTAATTGGCCCTAATGGATCAGGGAAGAGTACACTTTTAAAATGTATTAATAACTATCTTCAAATCAATCAGGGTAAGATAAAAATTAAAGGTAAAGAGATATCAGATTACAGCCAGCGAGAACTGGCTCAAATAATAGCCTATGTACCTCAGGCAGCTGAAGATATATCAAAATTAAATGTTTTCGAAACAGTATTAATGGGCAGAAAACCCCACAGCAGCTGGAAGGCCAGCAGAGAGGATAAGAAAATCACTGCTAAAGTAATTGGAGAGATGGGTCTGGGATCGATTGCTTTTAAGAATCTGAATGAACTGAGCGGTGGTCAGAGACAGAAGGTTTTTATTGCCAGAGCAGCAGCTCAGAAAGCGGAACTGATTTTACTGGATGAGCCGACAAATAATCTTGATTTAAAACATCAATTAGAAATTTTTAATCTAATCAGAAAAGAAGTTAAAAACGGCAAAACAGCAATAGTCACAATGCATGATCTATCACTGGTCAGCCGTTTTAGTGACCGAATAATTATGCTTAAAAATGGAAAGGTTTTTTCCGATGGTAACCAAAACTCTTTATCAGCAGCTAAAATCAACTCTGTTTATGGGGTTGAAGTTAGTTTAAAAGAGCATAACGGTAAAAAGATAATAATACCAGAAAAAGTAGTCTAACTTTTGGATTTTGCCTGGAAAGTTGTAATAATTTTAATTGAGATAACCAAAATAGAGAGACCAGCAGTAATAATAATTGTCATACCAGGCAGTTGATAATTCAGCTGAGCACCGATAATACCAATATAGGCCCAGATAACAACCAGGGCAAAGGCTATATTTTTGTATTTATCTAAAATTTTAACTGCAATAGCCAGCCCGGTTAAGATACCGATAATTGCTGCGATATTGAGAAAGTTAGCAGGCCAGTTATCATTATAATAGACTAAGAGTGCCATGAAATTTGCAATTGAGGCTACTGTAACCCAGGCGGTATAGATACTAAAAGGCAGTTTAAGGCCGATATACTCTGAAAGAGAATAATTTCGATATTGATGCAGCCTCTTAAATATTTGGAAAAGCGATAAAGGCAGTATTAAAATTACTAACATTGATAAAGGAATAGAAAGATTATGCCAGAGATAAAGCCAGCTTCCATTAGCAATCGAAGCAATAATAAAATATGGCCCTGTAGAAAACTCCTGATTAATTTTACCTTTACCAACAAACTGATAAACTATAAAAATTATTAGCAGAGTATAAATTACTCCCCAGATGGAAAAGGTAAAGCCAGCAGGTGTAAATGGATTTTGATATAGATCAGATACTTCTCCACTTGAAATTCCATTAATCGGCAGGTAATTTGCCAGGAAATTGACAAAGATTGTAAGCAGTAAAAAGATTAAATTGGTTATTTTTAGAGTCATTTTATTTTTTTGCATTAACTCACCCCTCAAGTAAATTATTTAGAACCTATTTTTTTATATAAAACAGCCGCCGAAAAAGCTGTTGTTGGTATAGTAATAATACGTAATATTTCTATACTTCTTTTTAACTTCTGTAAGTCCTGCAAAAATAATATTATATTAGCACATTATCATGCTAAAGAATAAAAGAAATAATTTTGAAAAAATTTGCACAAAACCCTTGCATAATTATTTAAAAGTAGTATAATGAAATTGAACCGACAGAGAGTGAGTAGCGGAGTTTACTATTAGGTCGGTGGATTATATTATTGGAACAAGTAGATGTGCAGCGAGTATGTTCCCTACTAAAATTATTAAAGGGGGCATTACTAATGAAAACTATTTTTAAGCACAAGCGCGCTCACAAGGACTATTCTGATCAGGTGAAGGTTAATACCAAGACTGACACAGAAGAACATGTTAAGTTAAAAGATAGCGCCTTGATGGATTACTACATGATGGGTGGCTATTAAAATTAAAGACTAGTATTAAAACCCTGGGGCTAGATGCCTCAGGGTTTTTTTCATGTTTAAAAAACAAAAATCATTTAAACAAAAAAATTGGGATAATAGTTTGACTTTTTAAAATACTGCTGTTATAATCATTTATGGAAGCGGTTCCATATTATTTTTTATATTTCTTGGAAGTGGTTCCATAAAACAAAATCTTAAGGGGGATTAATTTAATGAAGAGTTTAAGTTCGATTATGACAGTTGTTTTAGTTCTGGTTATGCTTGTAGGCCTCAGTGCAGCTGGTTTTGCTCAGGAAGTGGAATTAGAGTTTTTTCAGAATAAGAGAGAAGCTGTTGAAACTTTTGACAAACTAATTGAAAAATTTGAAGAAGAGAATCCCAATATTGATATTGAACAGAATCATGTTCCAGAAGCAGAAACAGTTTTAAAATCTAGATTGGCTAAAAATAATATTCCAGATATTATGGGTCTGGGAGGTAATTTTACTTATGGCCAAATTGCTGACGCTGGAATACTAAAGAATTTTGATCAGGCTTCATATTTAAGTAACACTCAAACGGCCTATCAGGAAATGCTTCAGGATTTACATGAAGGAAGCACTAACTACGGTGTTCCTTATACAGCAAATGCAAATACTGTTTTATATAATAAAGATAAGTTTGAAGAACTTGGTTTAGATATTCCGCAGACATGGGACGAATTTATCCAGACAGCAGAAACTATTCAGGAAAATGGTGGAACTCCTTTTTATCTTACATTTAAGGATGCCTGGACTATTATGGTTCCCTGGAATTCTTTAGCTGCTAATTTACATGGAGAAAACTTTATTGAGCAGCGCTTAGAAAATGAAACTACTTTTGAAGATAGGTATCAAAAAGTAGCTGAAAGAATTTATAAGTTATTAGAGTATGGCCAGAATGATGTTTTTGGTTATGGTTACAGCCAGGGGAATCAAGCCTTTGCAAATGGTGAATCATTTATGTATATTCAGGGTGTCTGGGCAATTAATCCTATCCTTGAATCAAATCCTGATTTAAATCTTGGTGCTTTTGCTCTCCCTGCAGTTAATGATGCAGATGAAAATATGCTGGTCTCTGGTGTAGATACAGTATTAACTATGAACAAAAATACTGATCATCCAGAAGCAGCAGAAAAGTTCATTGAATTTTTATTGGAAGAAGAAAATGCTCAATTCTATATTGATGAACAGATGACTTTCTCTGCAGTAGAAAATGTATTTCAGGAAGATCCAACAGTTGTTGATTTAAAGACATATTTTGAAAGTGGGAAGATTGCGCCTTTCCCTGATCATTACTATCCATCTGGAATGCAGGTTCCTAACTTAATTCAAGGTTTCCTACACGAAGGTGATGTGGAAGAATTCTTAAATACTCTTGATTCAGAATGGAATAAGGTACAGTCCAGATAAGAAGTTAAAGTCTTTAATATAGGAGTTCTTCTCAAAATGAGGAGGACTCCTTAATTATAGAAGGAGGAGAAAGTAATGAAAAAAACTTCATCCATATTTTACTGGATGACAATACCGGCATTTATACTATTTTTTGTTTTTCACACACTTCCGGCTCTACAGGGGATATTTTATAGTTTTACAGATTACATAGGATTTGGAGACTATGGTTTTGTTGGATTTAGAAATTTTATTAATCTATTGAATGATGGAAGAGCTTTTGATGCTTATATTTTCACATTTAAATTTGCTATTGTATCAACAATTATAGTAAATATACTGAGTTTATTAATTGCTTTAGGCTTAAATGCAAAAATTAAGTTTAAAGATACTTTTAGAGCAATTTATTTTGTTCCATATATGTTGAGTATATTAGTTGTTGGTTATATTTTTAATCATATTTTTACATTTATAGTTCCAGAAATTGGCCGCAACCTGGGGATAGATATTTTAAGCAAAAATATTTTAGGTAATATGGATTTAGCCTGGGTTGGAGTAGTTATTCTTGCTGTCTGGAATTCCAGTGGGTTTAATACTCTGTTATATCTATCTGGCTTACAAACAGTTCCAGATGAATTATATGAGGTAGCTAAAATAGATGGTGCAGGTAAATGGGATCAGTTTAAGCATATTACATTTCCGTTGATTGCTCCTTTTTTCACCATTAATATTGTTATTTCTATGCGCGGGTTTTTAATGGTTTTTGACCATATTATGGCTTTAACTCAGGGAGGACCTGGACGGGCAACAGAATCGATAACATTACTTATTTATAATGGTGGTTTTATGGGTGGAGAATTTGCCTATCAAACTGCAAATGCAGTTGTCTTTTTAATTGTAGTTTTATCTATTTCTTTATTCCAGATCAAAGTACTGCAGAAACGTGAGGTGGATTACTAATGAAAGAGAAAACAAATTGGTGGGCGACAGGTTTACTTCTTTTAGGATCATTTATTATAATAATTCCACTCTATATGGCTTTAATAGTTTCACTAAAAAACCCACAGCAGCTGGCAGAATCGATACTGGCCGTACCGGATACTTTTCAATTTCGTAATTATCTAGAAGCAATTAAACTGACTAATTATTTTCAGAGTTTAAAAAACAGTGCTTATGTTACTATTCCAACGGTGGCAATTGTATTGGTTGTTAATTCAATGGTTTCTTATGCTATAGCAAGAAATATGCATAAAAAATATTTTAAATTTCTATATTTCTATTTTATTAGTGCAATGTTCATACCATTTCCTTTAATTATGCTGCCTTTAGTTAAAGAAATGGCAATGATTAGCCTTGATAATCTTCATGGTCTTATATTATTATATATAGTATATGCCCTACCCTTAAATGTTTTTATTTATGTAGGCTATATAAAAACTCTACCAAAAAGTATAGAAGAAGCGGCTATAATAGATGGGGCAAATGTCTGGCAGATTTTTTGGAGGATTATATTTCCTGTACTTAAACCAATTAATGCTACAGTGGCAATTTTAACTGCTTTAAAGGCCTGGAATGACTTCTTATTACCATTATTGATGATTAGTGATCGTTCCAGTATGACATTACCCTTAGTTCAACATGTTTTTCAATCACAGTTTAGTACAGATTATAGTTTAGCTTTTGCTTCTTATATACTTGCATTACTCCCTATGCTATTGGTTTATATTATTGCACAAAAGAAAATAATCAGTGGAGTTATGAGGGGATCAGTGAAAGGATAATTAATAGTATGGCTAAAGATAAGGTTAATATTTATGATGTAGCAAAAAAAGCTGGAGTTGGGATTGGAACAGTTTCAAGAGTTCTTAATAACAGTCAAAAAGTTAAAGAAGAAACTAGAGATAAAGTCCTGGAAGTAATGAAAGAACTAAATTATCGTCCTAATAAGTTAGCACAGAATCTGGCAAGCCAAACTGCCAATGCGATTGCAGTTATTGTACCAACTTTTATTGATCATTATTTTGTCGAAGTATTAAAAGGAATTCAGGATGCTTTGGAGGAAGAAAAAATTGATTTAATATTATACAAGATTGATAAAGATGAAAAAATGATGGATAAGATTATGGATATAGTGCAGAGTAAAAAGGTAGATGGTATTGCAGCTGTGACAATGGATATTTCAAAGAACGATTATAAAGCATTATTAAAAGAGGATGTACCGGTAGTACTTGCAGATGAAAACACATCTGACTTTCATTCAATCTATTTGGATGATATTAAGGGTGCTGAAATGGCAATTAATTATCTGCTAAATTTGGGACATAAAAAGATTGCTTTTATAGATGGTTTAAAAGAAAGTCAGCATGGAAGTGATCGTCTTAAAGGTGTAAAAAAAGCTCTTGGATCAAAAAACCTGCAGCTGGCTTCTGAACTTTTAAAATTTGGAGATTTTCATACTGAAGACGGCTATCAATCAATGCAGGAGATCCTTTCCCTTCCGGAAGAAAAATGGCCGACAGCAGTTTTTGCCGCTTCTGACAATCAGGCAATCGGTGTCCTGCAGGCTATGGAAGAAAAAAAGCTCAAGGCTCCAGATGATATTGCAGTAGTCGGTTATGATAATATAGAATTGGCTAAATATCTAAAGATCACAACAATCTGGCAGCCCATGTATCAGTTAGGACACCTGACTATTGAAGTGCTGCTTAAAGCAATTAATGGAGAAATAGAAGGTAAATTCAGTAAAGAGTTAGAATTAAAATTACTGAAACGAGAAACTGCTTAAAATAATAACTTTTTTCTGATATGATATTATTTATAAATATAAAATAAATTGAAGAAAAGGTGTTTTTATGGATCAAAAGAAGAAAAAATATTTATTAATTGCTTTAATTTATGTTGCTTTTATTTCCCTTGGCTTACCAGATGGGCTGCTCGGGGTTGCCTGGCCCGAGATGAGGGACAGTTTTTCTCTCCCCCTTGATGCGCTGGGGATAATCTTAATTGGTTCAACTACAGGTTATCTGCTTTCCAGTTTTTTTAATGGATTTTTTATGCGTAAAATTGGTGTGGCAGTTCTGCTTGCTTTAAGCTGTCTGGCTACAGCCTTAGCCTTAATAGGTTATACTCTTGTTCCTGTCTGGTGGCTTTTACCGCTGCTTGCTGTTCTGGCAGGCCTTGGGGCAGGAGCAATTGATGCCGGATTAAATACATATGTAGAAAAAAATTTTAATGAAGGTTTAATGCAGTGGCTGCATGCCAGCTTTGGAGTTGGAGTTACAATCGGACCAATAATTATGTCTTCGGCTATCAAATATTTTGACAGCTGGAGGGTTGGTTATTTGATTGTCGGTTCAGCCCAGATATTGCTGGCCCTGACCTTTGCCCTGACTCTGTCACTCTGGCAGGATCCAAAAAAGGCGAGTAAAGCAGCAGAGCAAAGTAATAAAAAACGTGGTAAAAATAAGCAGCAGGAGATAAAGATGTTTGAGACTTTCAAATATTTTCCGGCTCTTTTAAGTGTGTTATTATTTTTTATTTATACTGGAATTGAACTAACTCTCGGGCACTGGACTTTCACCCTTTTTACTGAATCAAGGGGAATAAGGACTTCAATAGCAGGTATTTGGGTAAGTGTCTACTGGGGTTCTTTTACAGTTGGTAGAATTCTGGCTGGGTTTTTAGCCTATAAGTTTTTGAGCAGGAAAATTGCCAAAAATGCAGCTTTTTTAGGTCTTTTTGGAAGTGCTTTAATAGCTATAAATTTAAGCAAGTGGTTGTCTCTGCTCGGTTTAGCTTTAACCGGAATTGCTATTGCTCCAATTTTTCCGGCTTTAATATCCAGCACTTCTTACAGAGTTGGGAAAGGACACACTGTCAATACAATTGGGATGCAGATCTCAGCTGCCGGCCTTGGAGGAGCTTTACTGCCTGGATTAGCAGGTGTGCTGGCAAATAATATTTCGCTGGAGATAATTCCAGTTTTTATAATCATATTATTTATTACATTTTTACTAATTAATAATCTGATTACTAAGCTTAGTAGTCAGGCTGCTAAAAATGCAGCATAATTAATATATATTAATGACAATGGAGGTATAAAAATGAATAAAAAATGGTGGAAAGAAGCGGTAGTTTATCAGATTTATCCCCGCAGTTTTAAAGACAGCAACGGTGATGGAATTGGAGATTTAAGAGGAATTATAGAAAAAATAGATTATTTAGATGAACTTGGAGTAGATGCAGTCTGGTTAAATCCGGTTTATCAGTCCCCCAATGATGACAATGGTTATGATATTAGTGATTATAAAGCTATTATGGATGAGTTTGGGACAATGGAAGATTTAGAGGAATTGATGGTTTTACTGCACGAGAGAGACATTAAATTGATTATGGATCTGGTGATCAATCACAGTTCTGATGAACATCAGTGGTTTGAAGAATCCCGCAAAAGCAAAGATAATCCCTATCGTGATTATTATATCTGGAAAGACGGCAAAAATGATGGACCTCCCAATAACTGGAAGGCATTTTTTGGCGGCTCTGCCTGGAAGTATGATGAAAATACTGATCAATATTATCTGCATCTTTTCTCACCCAAACAACCAGATTTAAACTGGGAGAATCCTGAAGTCCGAAATGATCTTTATGAGATGATTAACTGGTGGCTTGAAAAGGGTATAGATGGCTTTAGACTTGATGTAATTAATTTAATTTCTAAAGATCAGCGTTTTCCTGACGGTGAGCAGGATGGACTTGCAGGACACGAATATTTTGCCAATGGTCCTCGAGTGCATGAATTTATCCAGGAGATGGCCGAGGAAACATATAATAATTATGATGCAATGACAGTGGGTGAAACTCCTTTTGTGGATAAAGATGAAGCACTAAAATTTGTCAAAGAAGAAAGAAAAGAATTCTCAATGGTAATTCCCTTTGAGCATCTTGAATTTGACCGCAAAGAGGGCTGGGAGAAGATAACTGAATGGGATCTAAAAGAGCTCAAGGATTTAATGAGTGAGTGGCAGTATAAGCTGCAGGAAAATAACGGCTGGACCAGTCTCTATTTCTGCAACCATGATCAGCCCAGAATCGTCTCTCGTTATGGAGATGATGGCAAGTATCGAAAAGAGTCAGCTAAGCTTCTGGGAACAATGCTGCACACCCTAAGAGGAACTCCGTTTATCTATCAGGGTGAAGAAATTGGGATGACAAATATTAGTTTTGAATCCTTAGATGATTTTGATGATATTGAAACTCGTGGTTATATTAAGGATGTTCAGGAAAAGGGAGAGTTGAGTGAAGAAGAAATTTTAGAAATTGCTAATTACCGAACCAGAGATAATGCCCGCACACCGATGCACTGGGATGGCAGTAAATATGCTGGTTTTTCTGAGGCTGAGCCGTGGTTGAAAATGAACAAAAACTATCCTGAGATCAATGTAAAAGAAGATTTGGCATCTGAGGATTCAGTTTTTGAATATTATAAGCAGATGATTGCTCTGCGTAAAAAATATCCTGTTTTTGCCTATGGCAAATATGATATTTTACTTGAAGAAGATCAGGATATTTATGCCTATCAGCGTCTGAGTGAAGATAATAACCTGTTGGTGCTCTTAAACTTTAGTGAAAATGAGGTCGATTATGATTTGAGTTCTGAAGTAGAAGTTGAAAAAGCAGAATTAATCTTAAATAATTATCAAAATGAAGCTGATTTTAAACTTCAGGACAGTTTAAGACCTTATGAAGCGAGAGTATATCTCTATTAATAAACAAAATAAGGAAACCAAAGTTAATTTTGCTTGACTTTAAAATAAAATAGATATATCATTAATGTAAGAATAGTCGCACAACTCCGAGTGTATTTAGGCTAAGACGAATAGTTATGCTTAATACACCGACAGGGTTTAGAGGGAAACCTTTGAGCCTCCCGGAATGGAAAGGAGTGATCGATTTGGATTGCATTAATTTTAATCCGCCTTAAAACTTCCGGTAATGCTGCCGGGAGTTATTTTTTTGAGCATATTTTTTTTCGAGCTTATGATTAGATTTAACCAGAAAAAAATATATTTAAATCAAAAATAGGGGGATTACTATGTCAATTAAGAAAATTTTATTATCATTATTAATATTAATGCTGATTTTTAGCTCAGCTGCAGCTGCTCAGGAAGTTTTAACAATGGCCACTACAACAAGTACCGAGAATTCAGGTCTGCTGGATGAGTTAATTCCACCATTTGAAGAAAAATTTGATGTGCGGGTTGATGTCGTAGCAGTTGGAACCGGTGCAGCTATAGAGCTCGGCCGTAATGGGGATGCAGATATTATTTTTGTCCATGCACGAGAAGCAGAAGATGAATTTGTAGCCAGCGGCTATGGAGTTAACAGAAGAGACGTAATGTATAATGACTTTGTCATTTTAGGGCCACCATCAGATCCAGCGGATATTAAAGAGACAGAAACTGCAGTTGAGGCTTTTCAGAAGATTAAGGAGGAAGAAGCAGAATTTGTTTCTCGTGGTGATGATTCAGGCACTAATAAGAAAGAACTAGCTATCTGGGATAGTGCAGAGATAGCTCCAGAAGGCAGCTGGTATTTAGAAAGCGGTCAGGGAATGGGACCCAGTATTAATATGGCCAATGAGCGTCAGGCATACATTTTAGCTGACAGAGGAACATATTTAGCTTACAGTGGGGATATTGAACTGGAAATTGTAAATAGTGGAGATCCTGAGCTCTTTAATCCTTATGGAATCATTCCAATTAATCCCGCCTATCATACACATGTAAACTACCAGCTGGCAATGGCCTTTACCGGCTATGTAACTTCTCAGCAGGGGCAGCAGATAATTGATAATTATATGCAGTATGATGAACAGTTATTTTACCCTTCTGCAATTAAAGCAGAGGATTTAGAAGAGTAAAAATAAATTTAAAAAACTCAGCTGGCTGCAGTTCTAATCTGCAGCTGGCTAATCTAATTTTGATATTCAGGAGGAAAAATGTGGACTATTATACTGATGCAATAATCAGAGCTCTACAGCTAATAATCAACCTTGATTCAGAAGTTATCCAGGTAGTTACAACTTCACTTAAAATTTCTATCTCATCAACTTTAATAGCTTCAATTATTTCTATTCCACTGGCAATTTTAATTGCCCGGAATAAATTTAAAAGCAAGAAATTTATTAATATTATTTTAAACACATTGCTCAGCTTGCCCACAGTTGTGATCGGTATTTTTGTTTACTCACTTATATCACGCAGAGGAGTTTTAGGAGAACTGGATCTGCTTTTTACACCAATTGGAATTATAATGGGGCAGGTAATACTGATCATACCTTTAATAACTGCTCTGATTAGAAATGTTATATTTTCAATGGATGAAAAACTTTACAAAACAGCAACTTCAATGGGGGCCAGCCGCAGCCAGAAGTTTAAGCTTTTAATTTTAGAAGCTAGATATGGAATTATTGGTGCTGTGATTGCTGGATTTGGTAGAGTTTTAGGAGAGATTGGAGTTTCCATGATGCTGGGTGGAAATATAAAAGGAGTTACCAGAACTATAACAACTGCTATGTCTCTGGAAACAAATAAAGGCCGCTTTGCCTTTGCTCTGGCATTAGGAATTATTCTCTTATCACTTTCATTTTTAATTAATTTTGTTACTTATTTTCTGCAGGAGGGAAAAAATTATGCCAGAAGATAAAATTATTGAAGTTAAAAAGATTAAAAAGGTCTGCAGGGATAAGACTATTTTAGATATCGATCAGTTTTCAGTTTTAAAAAATAAGTTTAATTTTATTATTGGCGGTAATGGCAGTGGTAAAACTTCTCTTTTAAATATTTTAAGTCTGGTTGACCAGGATTATCAGGGAGAACTTTTCTATAAAGGCCGGTTAGTAAAAAAAGATCAGCAGAATTTAGAACTCAGGCGCAAACTTTCTGTAATCTGGCAGGATCCTTATCTTTACCGCGGTAATGTTTTTTATAATATTGCATTACCTTTAAAACTAAGAGATATTGATCAGGAAATAATCAACAAAAAAGTAAAAGAGATAGCATCCAGACTTGAAATAACTGACCTGCTGGAACAGTCAGCTCATACTCTTTCTGGAGGAGAAAGACAAAAAACTTCAATTGCTAGAGCTTTGATTTCAGATCCCGAGATTTTATTTGTAGATGAAGCAACTACAAATTTAGATGAAGAAAGCATTCAATTTTTTAATTCTCATTTTGCTGATCTGGTGACCGATGAGATGACTGTGGTGATGGTCAGTCATGACAGGAGGCAGATTAAACAGCTTGCAGACCAGATAACTTTACTTAAAGCTGGAGAAGTAGAAATAACTAAAGCTATAAATAATTTCAATTTTGAATTATTTGGTGCAGGAATCGAATCCCCAATAGCAGAATTAGTATAGTATAGAGGTGAAGAAAATGAAAAAAATCCTATTAAAAAATGCCAAGGTTGTTGATGATAAAGGTATCAGAAAGTCAGATTTAGTTATTGAGGGAGAAAAAATTGCTGCTGAAGAAAAGCGTGGTTTTTTTGAAGCAGATGAACAAAAAGGAGAATTTAAAGTAATTGATCTTGCTGGTAAATATCTATTTCCGGGGATTATAGATGCCCATACCCACTATTCACTCCACTCTCGAGGGACTGTAACTGCAGATGATTTTTATCAGGGTAGTATTGCTGCAGCAGCCGGAGGAGTAACAACTGTTATTGACTATATTGATTTTCCAGAAGATGGAAACTTCAAAAAATCAGTTGCTGAAAGAAAAAAGGAAGCTCAGGATTCAATTATAGATTATAATTTTCATCAGGTAGTTCAGGAATTCAACTCTAAAATTTCAGAGAATTTAGCCGACTTAAAGGAACTGGGTCTGGCAAGTATAAAGCTTTTTACGACCTATAAAGATGTCGGTTATATGATAGAAAGGGATAAATGGTCTGAATTATTTAAACGCCTAAAAGAGATTGGAATTTTACCCCAGGTACATGCAGAAGATGATGATTTAATCCAGGATTTAAAAGCTGCCTACAGCAAAAGAAATTTAATAGAGCCCAGATACCATCCTTCCATTAGACCTGCAGCTGCGGAAGCACTAGCAGTTAAAGATATGGGGGAAGAGGCTCTGAAAGCTGATATTCCACTCTATATTGTTCATCTGTCTTCTGCAGAAGGACTGGAAGCTGTTAGAGAATTAAGAGCAGTGAAAGCTCAAATTTATGCAGAAACAACTCCTCATTATTTAATGCTTGATAATTCATATTTAACCCGTGAGGATGCCCAGCTATTTTTAATGACACCACCACTGAGAAATAAATATGATAACCAAATTCTATGGGAGGGCATCAGTCAGAGTGAGTTTCAGGTTGTAGCAACTGATCACTGTGCTTTTAATAAAGAAAAAAAAATGCAGTCAGATTCCAGCCTGGAAATTTTGCCGGGAATACCGGGAACCGAAACTTTATTGTCCTTGATTTACAGTTCAGGAGTTAGAAATAATCGAATTACAATTAGAGAAATGGTAGAGCTGCTTTCGATTAATCCAGCTAAAATATTCGGACTCTACCCAGAAAAAGGTTCGCTTGAGCCGGGAACTGATGCAGATCTAACAGTTTTTGATCCAAATGTAGAGAAAAAATTAACTGCAGAAAACTTACATTCTGCAGCTGAATACAGTCCTTATCAGGATTTTACAGTTAAGGGATATCCGGTTATGACATTTAGACGCGGTGAGCTGATTTTTGATAATAAACTGCGGGCAGAAAAGGGAAGCGGTAGATTTATTTTTGCCCACAGCTCAAGTCTTCTGTAGTACCATTTTTATCGAGGCGCTGCTGATTCATTTTTACTGATAATTTGCAGAGGCCTTCGTTAATTAACTGTTCTTCCAACAAAATATCTTCCGGGACTTTTAAGGGCACTTCAGTAAAATCCCAGATAGCTTTAATTCCGGCCGCTGCCAGGCGGTCGGTTATTTTTTGTGCTGCAGCTCCAGGAACAGTTAAGGCTGCTACATCAACTTTATTATTCTGCAGGAAATTTTCTAAGTTATTAACACTCTGGATTTCGATATCATTGATTACCAGCCCAATTAACTTTGGATTTTTATCAAAGATAGAAATTAGTTTATAACCTCTTTCAGTGTAACCTTTGTTATAAGCTAAGGCCTGGCCGAGGTGTCCGGCTCCAATAATAATTATCTTCTTTTTATAGTTAAAGCCCATAATAATACTTATCTGCTGAAAAAGACTGTAGACATCATAACCATAACTTTTACGACCAAAAGTTCCAAAATAACTTAGATCTTTACGAATCAAAGAGCTGCTAAAACCTGTTAACTCGGCCAATTCTTCCGAAGAAATATATTCTTTGGTTGAACTCTGCAAATTTTTCAGATGCTGATAATATACCGGTAGACGGCTGATTATTATATCTGGTATTTTATTTAATTCTTTTCCCATAATTTAACCTCCAGTACTATTGTTAAAAAAATAACATTCTCTAATTTTATTTTATCTTAATTGAGAACTTTTTTCAACAATCATTAGCATATTTTTCCTAAAAATGATTGCAAAAAGCAGTTGGTTTTCGAGGCAGGATATATTTGCTTTTTGAAGAATTAATAAATAAAGAGTTTATGTTAGAATTTTCTTAACTAATGATTTTAAAATAATAATTTTGCAGCAGAAGGAGTGAAAAAAATGGATAAATATAAAATTCCTATTTCAAACTTAGATTTTAATTTTAAGGCAGAAGAACTCGATTTTGAAACAACAGAAGAACTTTCTGCAATTGATGAAGAAATAATTGGTCAAAATAGAGCAGCTGATTCGCTCGATTTTGGAATGAGAGTTAATAAGAGCGGCTATAATATTTTTATGGCTGGAGAATCTGGAACCGGAAAATCAACATATGCTGAGAATATGGCCGAAGAAAAATCAGCCAAAATGGAGCAGCCGAAGGATATTTTATATGTCTTTAATTTTTCTGAGCCCGAAAAACCAAGAGTGATGAGGGTACCTGCTGGAATGGGCAATGATTTAAAAACTGATATGGAAAAAATAGTCGAAGAACTGCAGGAAGAAATCCCCCGTGCATTTGAAGGAGAGGAGTATGAGGCTGAAAGGAAAGAAATTTTAAATGAGTATCAGCCTAAATCCAATAAAGTAATGCAGGAGTTTGAAGATTCCGCTCGAGAAAGAGGGTTTATGCTGCAGAATACCTCGCAGGGTCTGGTGCCTGTACCAATTGATGAGGATGGAGAACCAATCTCGCGCGAAGATTTTCAAGAGATGGATGATGAGAAAAAAGACGAAATCAGAAATAAAAGTCAAAAAATCCAGAATGAAATTTCTCAGATAATGAGGGAGATTCGTTCGATTAAGGAAGAGGCACAGGATGAACTGGCAGCTTTAGAAAAAAAGATAGGTATTTCTGTTGTTCAGCCAATAATCTGTCACCTGCAGGATAAATATGAAGACTGTGAGGAAATAGTTAATTATTTAGAAGAAGTTCAGGAGGATATAGTAGATAATATCGACCGCTTCCGCAGTAATGATGAGGATCAGCAAAATCCGTTTCTGGCAATGCAGCAGGATGATGACGGCAGCTTCTTTATCCGCTATCAGATCAATATTTTTGTTAATAACAGTAAAACTGAAGGAGCCCCAGTGATTTATGAGAAAAACCCCACTTATTATAACCTATTTGGTAAGATTGAGGGTAAAAGCCAGTTTGGAACTATTACCACTAATTTTACAATGATCAGAAGTGGTTCACTGCACCGGGCAAATGGAGGGTTTTTAATTGTCCATGCCAAAGATCTGCTGACAAATCCCTTCTGCTGGGATACTCTCAAGCGGGCTTTAATTAATCAGGAGATCACAGTTGAAAACATTGGGGAACAGTACCGAAGTGTACCAATAATTACTTTAAAGCCGGAAGCAGTTGAGCTTGACCTAAAAATTATTATGATCGGTTCTCCCTATATTTATTATTTACTATATAATTATGATGATGAATTTTCTGAGCTCTTTAAAATTAAAGCAGATTTTGATATTGAAATGGAGAGAAACAAAAAGAATATAGCAAAATTTGCTGACTTTATTTCTTCAGTGATCAATAGAGATGAGCTTAAAGAATTCAGTGCAGAGGCAGTTGCAGCAATGATTGATTTCAGCTCTCGTCTGACAGGTGATCGCGAAAAACTTTCAACTAAATTCAATGAAATTATAGAGATTTTAGTAGAAGCAGATGTCTGGTCAGATAGTTTTGGTGAAGAAATTGTCAGTGCCAGCTCTGTCAAAAAAGCAATTGATGAAAAGGAGAGGCGCTCCAATCTGCTGGAAGAAAAAATTCAGGAGCAGATTGATCGAGATCACCTTCTGCTGGATGTTAGCGGTAGTGAAATTGGTCAAATTAATGGGCTTTCGGTTTATCAGGCCGGTAATTACAGTTTTGGTCGTCCAGCCCGAATCACAGCCCGCAGTTATCTTGGTAAAGAAGGAGTTATTAATATTGAGCGGGAGGCCAAGATGAGTGGTCGGATTCACAGCAAAGGTGTTATGATTTTAACCGGTTATTTAGGAGGTAAATACGCCCAGGATTCCCCACTCAGCCTTACAGCTTCGATTGCCTTTGAGCAGAGTTATGGTGGAGTTGACGGTGATAGTGCAACCTGTGCTGAAGTAGTCGCTCTGCTTTCTTCCCTGGCTGGAATTCCAGTTCGGCAGGACATAGCAATTACAGGTTCAATGAATCAAAAAGGAGTTGTTCAGCCAATAGGTGGAGTCAACGAAAAGATTGAAGGTTTCTTTAAAGTCTGTCAGGCTAAAGGACTTACTGGTGAGCAGGGAGTGATAATTCCCCAGCGAAATCTGGATAACTTAATGCTGAATCAGGAAGTGGTTGAAGCAGTAGATCAGGGTAAATTCAACCTTTACAGTATAGATGATATTGATCAGGCCCTGGAGATTATGCTCGCTAAAGAGGCGGATCAAATCCACAGTGCTGTAAAAGAAAAATTAGAAGAATATGCTGAGCTGGAAGCAGAAAATTATGGAGAGCTAGAAGAAGATGAAGAAGAAAATAATGCAGAAAATAATAGCGATGAAGATTAAATAAATTAGTCCAGCAATTTATCTGAATAAAAAATGTTGTTGATTTTCTTTAAATAATATTTAAAATCAGATAGATTGTAGTTAGAGGTGAAAATAATGAGAAAAATAATTAAAAATGCAAATATAATTTTAGAAGATAGAATAATTAATAATGGTTCATTAATTTTTTCGGAAGCAGAGGCTGAAATTGAAAAAGTGGCTGCCTATAATCTAAGTGAGGAAGCTGAAATGGAGGTTATAGATGCCCGGGGTGGTTATCTTGCTCCGGGAATGATCGATACCCATATCCATGGTGGTGGAGGTTTTGATACCATGGATGCTTCGACTGAGGCCTTAAATAAAATCAGTAAAGTTCTGGCCTCTCATGGGGTAACTTCTTTTCTGCCGACAACTATGACAATGGCCAGAGATAAAATTCAGGCTGCTCTGCAAAATATTCGTCAGGCTAAAAAAGAGGGCACAGATGGTGCTCGGGTTCTGGGAACTCATGTTGAAGGACCATTTATTAGTCCTGATTATATTGGCGCCCAGAACAGTGAAAATTTAATTAAGCCAGAGCTTGAACTTTTAAGAGACTTTTATGATGTAGTAGAAATTGTAACTATGGCTCCTGAAGTTGAGGGAGCACTGGCGCTAATTGAAGAACTTAACGAGCATAAAATTACTGCTTCTGCCGGTCATTCTGCCGCAACTTACGAAGAATTTCAGCAGGCTTATCAGGCAGGAATGGATCACTTTACCCACTTATATAATGCGATGACCGGTCTGCACCACCGCAAACCGGGTCTGGTTGGAGCTGCCTTTGATTCGGAAGCTACAGTAGAATTAATTGTTGATTTGATCCATCACCATCAGGCTGTCGATCGGTTTACCATTCAGGCCAAGGGTGTCGACAGAGTAATTTTAGTTTCCGATGGAATGGAGGCAACCGGCTTAGAAGAGGGCGAATATGAGTTGGGCGGCCAAAAAGTAATTGTCAAAGATGGGGCTGCCAGACTTGAATCCGGTGTTTTAGCAGGCAGTGTTTTAACTCTTGATCAGGCAGTAAGAAACTTACTTGAAGTTACAGATCTAACAGTTCCAGAAATCTTCAGAATGGTAACTTTAAATCCGGTTGAAAAATTAAATTTAGCCCATAAGTTGGGCAGACTTAAGTCCGGTTATCAGGCTGATCTGGTGCTTTTTGATCAGAATTTTAAAGTTCAGAAGACCTTTGTTAAGGGAAAAGAAATAAGGCAATAAATTTAAGAATTATATAGATTGAGAGAGCTAATTGCCTTTAATCTGTTTTTAAAACTGAAATTTACTCTTTTACATTTTTGACCTTCCCTGACTTTGGGCATATAATATAAGTAGATAATAAAAGTGAAAAAATAATATCAATTTAAATTCGGAGGTGGTTTTATGTTTGATTTAGTACCATTTAGAAACCGCAGTCGGAGAGATGTTGCTGAAAGAGAAGAAGATCCTTTCAACAGCCTGGTTTCCGGTTTCTTTGATGATGTTATGGATTTTGCCGGACGCAGTTTTAGAGCTGATATTAAAGAAAGTGATGACGAATACACTATTGAAGCTGAAATGCCAGGCATGAACAAAGAAGATATCAATCTGGAAATTAATGATGATTATCTAACAATTTCTGCTGAGCACAAAGAAGAAAAAGAAGAAAAGAAAGAAAATTATATTCGTCGTGAGAGAAGAGCTGGCAGATATAGCCGCAGTTTCTATCTCGAAAATGTAAATCAGGATGATATTAAGGCAGAATATGAAGAAGGTATTTTAAAGGTTCATCTGCCTAAAGAAGAAAAAACTCCTGTTAAAAAGCGTACAATTGATATTGAATAAATTTTTAAGAAGATCTAAATTACCCGACCTGATGGTCGGGTTTATTTTTTATCTGAAGTTAATTAATTGAAGAATTTATAATTGTGAAGTATAATATAGTTATAGTTTAGTAATAACTATTATAATTTAAATACTAAAATAAACAATTGAGGAAAAAGTTAATTAAAATTTTAGGAGGAAGAATTTTGAATTATCCACAGCTTGATATTTATTTAAAGCAGATAGAGGAAAATGCAAAAAAACTTCAGAGAGATTTAGCAGCTGATGAGATTAAGTTAACAGCTGTTGTTAAAGGCTTTGCTGGAGACTTGAATATATTTAAAGCCTACCAAAGGGCTGGAATTAAGAGTATAGCTGACTCACGTATTGAAAATATTATAAAGTTTAGAAAGGCAGGATTTCAGGATGAGATTTTAATGCTCAGAATTCCAATGCTTTCTGAAATTGAAGAAATTGTTCCTTATATTGATGCTTCTCTCGTAACAGAGTTAAAAACGGCAGAATTATTTTCAAAAAAAGCAGCGGCAGCTGGCAAAGAGATAGATTTAATTATAATGGTAGATATAGGTGATAGAAGAGAGGGGATTCTGGCTGAAAATTTAAGCGAACTGGCCAGGACTATCGAATCTCTGGCAGCAGTTAATTTAAAGGGGATCGGTACCAACCTGGGCTGTTTTGCAGGCATTATTCCTGATAAGAATAACACTGAGAAATTAATTAAGATCAAAAAAGGCCTTGAAGAAGAACTGGGCAGAGAACTTGATATTTTATCAGCCGGTAATACAGCAACTCTCAGACTGCTGGCAGATGAAAAGTTGGCCTCTGAAATAACAAATCTCAGAGTTGGAGAGGCTATTTTGCTGGGTACAGATATTATTAATGAGAGCCTGATTACAGGTCTTAATCATTATAATTTTAGGCTGCAGGCAGAAATTGTTGAGCTGCAGGAAAAGCCCTCCAATCCTGAGGGGGAAATGGCTTTTGGTGGAGCAGGTAGAGGCCAGATTATTGAAGATAAAGGCTTAAGGAAAAGAGCAATTCTGGCAGTTGGAAAACAGGATATTGACTATCACGGCCTTTATCCGGAACTGGAAGGCTTAGAAGTGCTTGGAGCCAGCAGTGATCATCTAATAACAGATATTACTGATACCGATGAAAAGCTGGAAGTTGGCGATATTTTAACTTTCAAAACCAATTACAGTGCTATGCTGAGGGCGATGACTTCTCATTATGTAACAAAAAATTATATAGAATAGAGCTGGAGGGGTATTTTTGGATTTTTATTTAATAATTCTTTTCTTGTTTACAGGAATAATGCTTGGGTTCTGGCTGGAAAAAGAAAATATCTTTGTAAAATTTGCTGATTTAATTACGAAAGTGGGACTGGTGATTTTACTGCTGGCAATGGGAGCCAGCCTGGGCAGCAATGATCAGATCGTATTACAGCTGGGTGAAATTGGGCTTCAGGCTTTTGTTTTTGCAGCTGTTAGCATTATTTTTAGTCTGCTGGCAGTAATTATTTTTGTTAGATTTTTTAATTTAAACAATTTACTTTTAAGTGCTGATCCTGAGACCGAGTCTGAGTTCGAAGATCAGAGTGCAGACAATACAATGACAGTTTTAATTTTTGGCTCAGTTGTTACGGGCATTTTAGCTGGCTATTTTTTACTCAGTGGAGTTGGTCAGGCGTGGCTTGATCCGCTGACAAATTATTCGCTGGCTGTACTACTTTTTGGAGTTGGGATTGATATTGGAGCCAGCCGGGAAGTTCTTGCTGATTTAAAATTGATGGGCTGGAAGCTGCTTGTGATTCCAGTTTTAATTGCTCTTGGTTCACTGGTTGGAGCAGTAATCAGCGGTTATCTTTTTGGCTTTGCGGCCGGGGAGTCAGCAGCAGTTGGAGCCGGTTTTGGCTGGTACAGCCTGTCTGGAGTTTTAATTTCTAAATTACACAGTGCAGAGTTGGGATCACTTGCTTTTTTGAGCAATGTTTTTCGAGAACTTTTAACAGTTATGATTCTGCCCTTAGTAGTTAGATATTTTGGCAGTCTGGCAGCAGTTGCCCCTGGAGGAGCAACTACGATGGATGTGACCTTACCACTGGTTAAAGAATCAGGTGGAGAGGCGGTTGTGATTCCAGCGTTTGTTAGTGGGGCTGTGCTTTCAACCCTGGTACCGATCTTGGTTCCTTTATTTTTAAATATTTAAGCTGGAGTTTATATTTTTAATAAATTTCTTTAGCATTTGACAGTAAAGAGATATATTTTAATCAATTGAGATTAGAAAGGGATGAGTTTTATGAATAAAAAAGAAGAAAGCCTTAAAGAAATGAATCAGGCTCTGAGAGCATTAATTGAGCCCGAAGGAGACTGGCTGGCAAATATGGCAAATAGTTCAGCTCTGTTATTTGATCAGATGGATGATCTAAACTGGGCAGGTTTTTATATCTGGAAAAAAGATCAGCTTGTCTTAGGACCTTTTCAGGGTAAAACTGCCTGTGTCAGAATTGATGAAGATAAAGGCGTTTGTGGTACAGCCTATTCGCAGCGAAAGATTATACTGGTTGATGATGTCCATGAATTTCCCGGTCATATTGCCTGTGATCCGAATTCCCGTTCTGAAATTGTACTGCCGGTAATTGTGGGGGGAGAAGTTATAGCTGTTTTAGACTTAGACAGTCCTAAAAAAGCTCGCTTTGATGAGTTTGACCGCAAATATTTAAAAGAATTTGTTGAAATTTTAGTAGATGAAACTAATTTTCTACCACTGATGGAGAAATTTTAATTAGAGAAAAGTTTTATTTTAAATTCTAGGAGGTATATTCTTGTTTAAAGATAAAGAAGTTTTTCTTTTCGATCTGGATGGAACTCTTTTAAATATTGAAGTTGATGAGTTTTTAAAATATTATTTTGGTGCTCTTTCGGAAAAATTTAGTGATTTATGTGACAGTAAAGAAGAGTTTATAGGACTTTTGACTGCTTCTACAGAAAAAATGATTAGAAATGATGGTTCCAGATCCAACCAGGAAGCATTTATGGATGATTTTATGGAAAAGCTGAATGTAGAAGAAGAGGATGAAGCTCAAAAAATTAAGGGGCGTTTTGATAATTTTTATCAAACAGATTTTAAGGAGCTCGCTAAGTATTTTAAGTTGGATAAAGAGACTCCAGCTGAAATAATTAAATATTTAAAATCAAAGGGCAAGAAGCTGGTACTGGCCACAAATCCTCTTTTTCCGGTTGAAGCAGTGGAAGCGAGGCTGGAATGGGTTAATATTGATCCCACTGATTTTGCCCTGATAACAAATTATGAAAACATGAGTTATGCCAAGCCCAATCCGGAATATTATCAAGAAATATTAGAAAAAATCGAAGAGAGTCCTGATAACTGCCTGATGATTGGTAATGATTTAAAGGAAGATGCCATTGCCTCCAGGCTGGGAATTGAAACTATGATTGTAGAAGATAAGCTGATTGAGCGGGAAGACAGCAGCTATAATATTAGCTGGCAGGGAACTTTAAAGGAGTTAAAAGAATTAATTAAAAAAGAAATATAATATTGATAAATATAACTCCAGTCGGGACTTAAGCCCAACTGGAGTTTTTGAATACCGAGTTACTATTTTTCAACTGTGACATCTTCTGCAGCAGTAAGCTGATATTCCTGATCATAAACTTTTATTTTTAATTCTTCCCCTGTTTCGAGAGAAAAGCTTGCTTTTTTCTGATCAACTTCAACTTTAATTCTGCGGCCTCTAAACATGATCATAAACTCAAAACCATCCCAGGCTTCCGGTAAAAATGGTCTAAACTGAACCTGACCATCTTTAACTTCAAATCCAGCAAAACCTTTAACAATTGACATCCAGGTTCCGGCCATACTGGTAATGTGGAGGCCGTCATCTGTATCAGTATTGTAATTATCAAGGTCCAGGCGGGCTGTTCTTAGATATAACTGATAAGCCTTTTCTTCCCGTTCTAAATCTGCTGCCAGAATTGAATAGATACAGGGAGAAAGTGAAGATTCGTGGACTGTCCGCGGTTCGTAAAAGTCATAGTGGCGGGCAATACTTTCCTGATCAAAATCTTCTTTAAAGTAATAGACACCCTGCATTACATCTGCCTGTTTGATATAGGGTGAGCGCAGAATCTTATCCCAGGACCAGTTTTTATGCAGTGGAATATCTTTGTCGTCAAGATCAGAGACTAATTTCTGTTCTTTATCAAGGTAACCGTCCTGCTGAGCATAAATATCAAAGTCTTCCAGATAAGGATAATACATTTTTTCTGTCATATCCTGCCATAGCTCCAGCTCAGAATCTTCAATTCCCAGTTCGGAAATCCAATCCTGATATTTATCCGGATCATTTTCTTTTATTTTTTCTAAGTTTTCCAGAGTATATTTTAGAGTCCAGACAGCAATTCGGTTGGTATACCAGTTATTACTAACATTGTTTTCATATTCATTTGGGCCGGTTACCCCTAAAATCATATATTTTTCTTTGCGGGGGTTAAAGTGAGCCCGGTCAGCCCAGAAGCGAGAAATTTGTGCCAGAACAGGGATTCCATATTCTTTTATATAATTATCATCACCTGTATAATCGACATAATCCTTAATTGCATGAGCAATAGCTCCATTGCGGTGGATTTCCTCAAAGGTGATTTCCCATTCATTGTGGCATTCCTCACCATTAATTGTAACCATCGGATACAGAGCACCCTCCAGACCTAATTTATCTGCGTTTTCTACAGCTTTTTCTAAGTGGCGGTATCTGTAGAGCAGTAAATTACGGCCAACCTCTTCACTGTGGGTTGAGAGATAGAAGGGAAGACAGTAAGCTTCAGTATCCCAGTAGGTTAAACCACCGTATTTTTCACCGGTAAATCCTTTTGGCCCAATATTGAGGCGGGGATCATGTCCGGTATAGGTCTGGTTTAGATGAAAGATGTTAAAGCGGATTCCCTGTTGGGCCTCTGGATCTCCCTCAATTTTAATATCACTTTCCTGCCAGATTCTGTCCCAGGCTTCTTTATGCTCAGAAAATAGCTCATCAAAACCCCGGATAGCAGCTTCAGACACCTTATTTTTAGCTTTTTTACTGACCTGATCATCCTTATAATCGCGGCTGGTGCAGACAGCAATATATTTATTTAACTCGATTTTTTCTCCTGCTTCTGCTTTAAGTGTGATTTTATTACCAACATAATTTTCTTTTCCAGGACCAGTCAGCAACTCAACCTCACGTTTATTTTTATTTAAATCCCACTCCATCGCTGCAGCCACAACAAAGTCAGATTTTCTGGTTTTCATAGTTAGACTTGCTTTGCCTTTACTATTTTCTTTTCCTAAACCTTCCCAGAAAAACTCATCATAGTTGGCATCCTCATTTTTGACATCGCCATCAAGATTGGGGATCATCACAATCTTAGATTTTTTATCCAGAGGACGAAGAGAGTATTTAACAGCTGCAATTTCTTTATTTTTCTGGTCTAAAAAGCGCTGCTCAACAATTTCAACCCTATTATCTTCAAGCTCTACAGTAAAAGAGCGCTCAAGATAGGCTTCTTTCATATTTAAAACTCTTTTAAAATCGCTAAATTCTACCCTGTTTAAGTCAATTTCCTGTCCATCTATTCTTAAATCTATTGCAATAAAATTAGTTGCATTTGCTATTTTAGCAAAATACTCCGGGTAGCCATTTTTCCACCAGCCAACAATTGTTTTATCAGGATAGTAAACTCCAGCAATATATGTACCCTGCAGGCTGTCACCACTGTAGCTTTCGGCAAAATTGCCGCGAAGTCCCATATGGCCATTACCCAGACTCATTACACTTTCAGTAACTCTGTTATATTCTTTATCAAAACCATTTTCAATAACTTTCCATTCATCAACTTCAAAATATTTTTTCATAACTTCCACCTGCCTTTCAGCTAAATTATATCAGAAAAGAGAGTTTATTGAAAGTGCTTCCAATTTCTTAAAATTTGATTTCTGCTTTTAATTTATAGCTGAATATTATATGATATAAATAACTAATAATAATTACTGAAAATATTGGGGTAAAATAATTGAAAGAGGTGATTAGGTGGACCCAGTTATTTTAGCTTTTTTATTAACACTTTTTGCAGGCCTGGCAACAGGGATCGGTAGTATTTTAGCCTTTTTTAGCAAGAGGAGAAATGCTTCGTTTTTATCTATTTCTTTGGGCTTTTCAGCAGGGGTGATGATTTATGTTTCCTTTGTTGAAATATTTTTTAAAGCAGAGGAATCTTTAGTTGCCTATTATGGACCAGAAAAAGGTCAGTGGGTGACAGTCCTTTCATTTTTCGTAGGAATTTTGATAATTGCTTTAATTGATAAGTTAGTACCTGAATATGAAAATCCACATGAGCCTCGTTCGGATACAGATCTTTCACATTTAAAAGCTAATGATTTTGAAGATCATGAGAATTTAGAAAGAATGGGTGCTTTTTCAGCTCTGGCAATAGCTATACACAACTTTCCTGAGGGGCTGGCAACTTTTGCAGCTGCTCTAAGTGATCCGGCTTTAGGTATTTCTATTGCAATAGCAATTGCTATTCACAATATTCCAGAGGGTATATCTGTTTCTGTGCCGATATATTATGCAACCGGGAGTAAAAAGAAGGCTTTATTTTATTCATTTATTTCCGGTCTGGCAGAGCCTTTTGGTGCCTTAATCGGATATTTTGTACTTCGCTCATTTTTTAATGATATGGTATTTGGATTTCTTTTTGGTACAGTAGCAGGAATTATGGTCTATATTTCTATCGATGAGCTTTTACCTACTTCCAGGAAATATGGTAAAGAACATCAGGAGATTTATGGTTTTATAGCTGGCATGGGAGTAATGGCTGTCAGCTTATTGTTATTTTAAAAGTAAGATTAATTTTATTAAAATAAATAGAATATGATTATTGGAGTTGATATTATGTTTTTAGATTTTTTAGTTACTCTATCACCAATAACTCAGGCGCTGCTTGCAACACTATTCACCTGGTTTGTGACTGCTCTGGGGGCTGGTATTGTTTTCTTTTTTACTGATGTGGACCGAAGACTTCTTGATGCTATGCTTGGTTTTGCTGCAGGTGTAATGATTGCAGCCAGCTTCTGGTCTTTACTGGCTCCTGCAATAGAAATTTCCGAAAATCTGGGAGTCGCAGGCTGGATTCCGGCGGTGATTGGATTTTTAATGGGAGGAATATTTCTGCGTCTGGTTGACATGGTTCTGCCGCATCTGCATCCTGCACTTGCCAAAAGTGAACCTGAAGGTATTAAAACAAAATGGCAGAGAAGTGTTCTACTTGTGCTGGCAGTTACATTACATAATTTTCCGGAAGGCTTAGCTGTAGGAGTTGCTTTTGGTGCAGCAGCAGTTAATATTTCTTCTGCATCTATTGCCGGAGCAGTTGCACTGGCAGTTGGTATTGGTCTGCAGAACTTTCCTGAAGGAGCTGCAGTTTCAATTCCTTTAAAAAGAGAGGGGCTTTCTGCAAAAAGGAGTTTTCTTTACGGTCAGTCTTCAGGTATTGTAGAACCTATTGCTGGAGTTATGGGTGCGGCTGGAGTTTATTATATGCGACCAATTTTGCCATATGCATTAGCTTTTGCAGCGGGAGCAATGATCTTTGTTGTTGGGGAAGAATTGATTCCAGAAGCTAACTCAGAAGGAAATAGTCATTTAGCAACAACGGGATTGATGCTTGGTTTTGCAGTCATGATGTTTTTAGATGTTTCACTCGGGTAGTAAATCAGTTTTTTGTTGATAATCAGCATTTTAATTAAGCCGCTCAAGAATTATTTTCTTGACTTATTTAAAAAATTCAGTTATACTTAAAAAAATTAGAGATTAGAAGAGCCCAGATTAGTAGAGAAGAGTTAGAGATGAGATTAGCAGAGCCAATATTGCACTTAATGGGCCAGATTTATATCTATTTTATATAAATTTGGCTTTTTTGTTTTAGTTAAGAAGTGATTTTAAGTTTGCACTTTAAATCACGACTAAAACGAAATTTAGGTATTTTAATACCCAAAAATCTCTTACTAATAACTACGGTCAGGCTTTAACCAAGCTCTGGCCGTTTTTTGCATTTGTGGGCGAAAATTAGAGAAGTAAGAGGAGGAAATTTATGCAGACTAAAGCTGAATTTTTGGACCTAACAGCAGAATATAATCTAATTCCAATTTATGAGGAGTTTATAGCAGATACGGAAACCCCAATTTCGCTTTATAAAAAATTAGCTCTAAACCAGGATTACAGCTATCTTTTGGAAAGTACAGAAAATGACCGCTTTTCATTTATCGGACTAAAACCGGCAGCAGTTTTAAAAAATGAAGAGGATTATCTGGAAATAATAGAAGCTGGCGAAAGCAGAAAAATTAAAGACCAGGAGATTATTCCTTATCTTCAGGATTATCTCAATCAACTTGAGGTCTATGAAGATGAGAAGCTGCCGCCATTTTCCGGAGGCTTTGTTGGCTATTTTAATTATGAGATGATCGAAAAATGGGAAGATATCTATCACCTGGAAGCAGATAAAGAATTAAAAAAAGACAATACACCTTTGAGTATGCTGGTAATGACTAAAATCATTATTGCCTATGATCATCTACACAATACGGTTAAAATTATCAACAATTTAAAAATAGATGCGGATTTAAGCAGGCAGCAGAAAGAAGAAATTTTTCAGGAAGCAAAAAAAGAGATTAATCAGGTAAGAAAAAAAATCGAAAACACTGAATCAAAATTAAAACCGGCAGTAGCCAACTCTAATCCCAAAGATTCTAAAAAACTAAAGTCGAATACTAAAAAGGGAGAGTTTAAAAAGATGGTGGAAAAGGCAAAAGAACATATCAGAGCCGGAGATATATTTCAGATTGTTCTTTCCCAGAAATTCTCGATAGAAAATGATCTGCCGCCATTTAAAATTTACCGGGCTTTAAGATCGATAAACCCCTCACCCTATTCTTTTTACTTGAATTTCCCGGAAATAAGAATTATCGGTTCCTCACCTGAGGTGCTGGTAAGGGTAAGAGATCAAAGGGTTCTGACTCGACCGCTGGCAGGGACCAGACCCAGGGGCAGAGACAGCAGAGAAGATCAGGAATTAAAAATTGATTTACTAAATGATGAAAAGGAAAAGGCAGAACACACAATGCTGCTGGATTTAGGCCGTAATGATTTAAGCAGAATTGCAGCCAGAGGAAGTGTGGAAGTAACAGAACTGATGGAGGTTGAGTTTTATTCCAAGGT
>NZ_QBLR01000181.1:0-6841 GCF_003070835.1 Halanaerobium sp.
CTTTTAGCATACTTTTGCCAGAATTATTTTAAGTCTTAAATTTTTTCACAAAATCAATTTGATTTAAAGGAGAAAAATATCTGATAGTGAATATATTAAATAAGAGAAATAAAATATTATTAATGACATTAATCTAAAAAGGGAGTGTATTATAAATGAAAGTATTATTTATTGGCGGTACAGGTACTATTAGTCAGGCTGTATCAGAACTGGCTGTAAAAAAAGGAATAGATTTATATCTTTTTAACCGGGGTAACAGCAATCACCTGGCTCCAGCTGAAGCTAAAATTATTGAAGGAAATATTAGAAATCCCGAAGAGGCGAAGGAAAAACTTAAAGGCTATGATTTTGATGCTGTAGTTGACTGGGTTGCTTTTACGCCCGAACATGTTAGAAATGATATTGAAATTTTTAGAGGTAAAACAGATCAATATATTTTTATCAGTTCAGCCTCTGCCTATCAGAAACCGCAGACAAGTTATTTAATTGACGAATCAACTCCACTGGCAAATCCTTACTGGGAATATTCGCAAAATAAAATAGCCTGTGAAAACCTTTTGATGGCAGAATACAGAAAAAATGATTTTCCAATTACAATCATCAGACCCTCTCATACTTATGGTAAAACTTCAATTCCAGCAGCGCTTAACAGCCATCAGGCTCCCTGGTCACTGGTGGATAGAATGAGACGCGGCAAGAAGATTCTGGTCCATGGAGATGGCAGCTCTCTCTGGACAATGACCCACAATAGTGATTTTGCCAGAGCTTTTGTTCCCCTGCTCGGAAATATGAGGACTCTGGGCCATGCTTTCCAGATTACTTCAGATGAGACATTAAACTGGGATCAGATATTTAGAGCAATTGCCAGAGCAGCAGGTGTAGAAAAACTTGACCTTGTCCATGTAGCATCTGAAAAAATTGCAGAATATGATCAGCGCTTTAGAGGTTCTCTGCTTGGGGATAAAGCAGTAAGTGTTGTTTTTGATAACTCCAAAATCAAGCGTTTTGTGCCTGAATTTAAAGCCACTGTTTCTTTTGCTGAAGGAGTAAAAAAATCAATTAACTGGTATGACAATCATCCTGAAGAAAAGCAGATTGATGAAGATTGGAATAAATTAATGGACCAAATAATTGCTGAAAACGGAATCTAATCATGCTTAAAAATTAATTGATAAGCTTTTTCTCTCTGATACTGGCAAAGAATTTGCTCGAAAAGAATTTCTCTAGAAAATAATACTATTAAATTAAAACTCCCTCTTTTCAGCACTTAAGCTGAGCAGAGGGAGTTTTGTTATTATTCACATCAATTTTTAACTAGATTTTCCGATTCAGCCAGACCAGCATTTCTCCACTTTCTCGATTATCCCAGGTATAATAGGGAACAGCCTGAATCTCAATTTGTTTAAATTCAGGTTTTTGAGTACTGTAAAGACTGCTGCCAAAACTATCTTTATCGAGCTTATAGGCACTTCCTTTAACTACAGTTACCCCTCCCAGCAGATCTTCTTTATATTCTGCCTTTAATTCTGCATCATCAGCAAGATAGACTGCCTGCAAATTCTTGCCATTATCAATTTCTTCTAAGGCATAGACAATTGGCCCCCGCTGCAGAGAAACTTTACCAATATCCTCTCTAACTTCTGGATTGGCATAGATCTTTTCCACCGGCATTTTTAAAATTAATTTTATCCTGTCATTCTGCCACTTTCTTTTAATTTTTGCATAACCAGCTTCAATTATTTCTGTTAAATCAATATTTTTACCATTTAGCTGCAGGGCAGCTTTTCTGCACCAGCCGGGAATTCTTAGAGCAAGCTCAAATTCTACCTCTTTTTCTGCCTTAAGCTCAATTTCAATTTCTTCATCCCAGGGATAATTAGTTTTTTGGCTGACTTCAACATTTTGACCCTTAAACTCAAATTCAGACTGATTATCAGCATAAAGATTAACAAATAATTGTTCCTCATTCTGAGAATAGATATAACTGCCGATTGAAGCAAGCAGACGAGCTAGATTTGGGGGGCAGCAGGCACAGCCAAACCATTTTTGCCTCGTTGGTTTTACATGTTTGTGATCTTCTCTCTGCTCACAGACTTCCGGCTGCACTTCCAGTGGATTTACATAAAAGAAGCGCTTACCATTTTGAGACATTCCGCTTAAAGCCCCATTATATAAAGCTTTTTCCATTATATCTGCATATTCTCCTTTTTTCTCTAAATGAAGCATGCGCTGAGCAAAAAATACCAGGGCTACTGCTGCACAGGTTTCTGTATAAGCTGTATCATTGGGCAGATCATAGTCAAAAGTAAATGATTCTCCCTGAACACTGGAGCCAGTCCCTCCTGTTATATACATCTGCTTACTGGTAGTATTGTCCCAGAGCTGCTTACAGGCGCCAATTAAAGACTGATCCCCCGTAACTCTAGCCACATCTGCCATGCCGCTGTACATATATAGTGCTCTCACTGCATGACCGGCTGCTTCTTTCTGCTCTCTCACCGGAGCATGAGCCTGATAGTAATCTCTTTTAACATTTTGATGGAAATCATCCCAGTGATCTATTTTTCCTCTCTCTTCCCACTCCTGATCAAAATAGAAAGGATCTTTTCCCCGCTGGTCAATAAAAAACTTTGCCAGATCTCTGTATTTTTCTTTACCACTTACTTCATATAGTTTGATTAATGCCAGCTCAATTTCCTGATGACCGGGATAGCCCTTTAATTTATCAGCCTCCGGACCAAATTTACTCTCGATTAAATCAGCATTTTTCTGCATGATATTTAAAAACTTATCTTTACCTGTGGCCTTATAATAGGCTACTGCAGCTTCAATTAAATGCCCGGCACAGTAAAGTTCATGACATTCAGCCAGGTTTTTCCACTTCATCTCCGGTTCTTTTACAATAAAATATGTATTTAAATAACCATCTTCCTGCTGAGCCTCTCCAATCAGATCAATAACCTCATCTGCTCTTTTTTCCAATTCAGGATCAGAATTAACTGTTAACTGATAGGCTACTGCCTCAAGCCATTTAGCTACATCACTATCCTGAAAAACCATACCCTGAAACTCTCCTTCAGATCTACCGGCAGCAATTTTGAAGTTTTCTACAGCATGACTTGGTTCTGTATCTGGAAGTTCATCATTTAAAGCCTGCCACTGATAAGGAATAACCTCTTTTCGAACAAGTTTATTTTTTTGTGCTAATAACCCAGCATTTAATTTTACATTTTTCAAATCTACTTTTCTTAAGTGCTTTTTCATTTTTAAATGCCCCTTTTTTAATTATCTGATTATTATTAATTTAAATTAAGCTTATCATTTTTATTTAGTAACTGTCAAACTATTTTAGTTATAGCTAAATAAAAGTCTAAAAAAAAGACACTCCAGGGATAGGGAGTGTCTTTTTTCGCAAATATAAATTTAATAAGGAGATATTTGCTTTTAGTATCATCTAATATTTTTGTATTACTTTATCTAAATATTATCCTTTTTGGCTTAGCCCATTAAAAAGTTAGGCAGCCAGAGGGTTAAAGCAGGGACAAAGGATAATAGTAATACCATAATTATAAGTACTGCATAAAATGGCATCAGTGATTTTGCGATTTTTTCTATTGGAGCATTACCAATTGAACAGCCAACAAATAAGGTTGAGCCAACTGGTGGAGTTAATAATCCTACTCCAAGGTTAAGCATCATCACAACACCAAAGGTAATTGGATCCATTCCAATACTTCTTACAACCGGCAATAAAATTGGGGTTGCAATTAAGATCAGTGGAGCCATATCCATAATTGTACCAAGGAATAATAAAATCAGGTTAACTAATAGCATAATAATAATTGGATTATTAGATAAATCCAGGAGTGCATCTGTAATCATAGCCGGTACCTGCAGGTAAGACATCATCCAGGCAAAGGCACTTGAGGTTGCAATAATCGCTACAACCATGGCTAAAGTACTGAGTGAACTTCTTAAAATATCAACAAACTTTGAAATAGGTATATCTCGATAAACAAAGAATGTAATTATAAAAGCATAGACGGCAGCAATAGCTGCTGATTCAGTTGCTGTAAAAACACCAGTAGTTACTCCACCGATAATAATCACAGCTGTCAGTAATCCAAGAATACTATCTCTGGTTATCCGCAGAGCTTCTTTAAAAGAAACTTTTTCTTCTCGCGGATAATCCCGTTTAACTGCTATCGCATAACTTAAAATCATCAGCGCAATTCCTAAAAGTACTCCCGGAACTATACCTCCCAGGAATAATTTTGCAACTGAAATTCCTCCACCTGCAGCCAGTGAATAAATAATCATATTATGGCTGGGGGGAATAATAATTCCCTGTACTGAAGAAGTGATTGTTACATTGATTGAATAATCTTTATCAAATCCTTTTTTCTCCATCATTGGAATCATAATTGAACCAATAGATGAAACATCTGCTACAGAAGAACCTGAAATTCCACCAAAAAACATACTCGCTAAAATATTTACCATTGCCAGACCACCGCGCATCCAGCCGATAATTACATTAGAAAATTTTATCAATCTATCAGAAATTCCTCCCTGACCCATAATCTCTCCTGCAATAATAAAAAATGGAATAGCCATCAGAGAAAAAGAATTAATCCCTTTTACCATCTGCTGCATTACCACCATTGGCGGTAGTCCAACATAGAACGCTGTAAACATTGTTGAAAGACCCAGACTAAAAGCAATGGGGATACGAATAAATAACATGAATAAAAAAGAACCTAATAATATTAATACTGCCGGATCCATCTAGTTTTCCCCCTCTGCTTTTTTCTTTTTTTCTGTTTCACTTTGAATTGTCAGGTGTTCTTCCCGTAAAACTCCAAAAAACTTTGCTGTAGAATAAATTATAATTAAGATACCAGAAAGTGGAAACATAATAAATAAAAGACCTCTTGTCCACTGTGTGGCCGGTAAAACTGTAGTTTTAGTTGCATTATATAAATCCCAGCCATATTTTAACATAAAAGAACCAAAAATACCTACCAATAAATCTTCAATCTTATATACAATCTTTTGATAATTATCTGGAACAAGACTCATAAAAAATTCAATACTTAAGTGAACAGAGTTTTTCACCCCAAGAGCCATTCCCAGAAAACCAAACCAGATCATCATTAGCAGTGCAACCTCATCTGACCAGCGAAAAGTAAAATTAAATAAATATCTGGTAAATACAGTTGTACTAACAATCACTATCATTGCCACTAAAAAAACCATGGCTAGATAGCTAATCAAATTCTCAGAAATATCTAAAATTTTAGTTAAAAGACTTTGTTTTTCCTTTTTTTCTCCCATAAAATTCACCCTTTTTTAAGGGGTGGAAGGAGAATCTCCTTCCACCTTTATTTACACCTATTATCTAACTTAATAAAATGCATGCATAAGTTATTTAAATCTTAACTTATTCTTCCATTTCAAAGTTTAAAATACTATCTAAGAGATCTTCATATCCTTCACTGTACTTAGGATACAGACCTTTTACTTTGTCCTGGAAAGCCTGCTTTTGTTCAGCATTTAAAGTAGTAATTGTTGCGCCTTCTTCAACAGCTAACTTCTTAGCTTCTTCAGTACGCTTATCCCAGGCTTCACGCTGTACTTCAGTAGAATCTACAGCAGCCTGCTTGATAATTTCCTGATCTTCTGCACTTAACTTATCCCAGGTGATTTTACTCATAATAATTAACTCAGGAATACGGTTATGTGCGTCTTCAACAAAGTAGGGAGCTACTTCGTGGTGACTGTTATAGTACCAGCCAGGATAGTTGTTCTCACCAGCATCTACAACACCAGTCTGCAGAGCACTGTAAACCTCACCCCAGGCGATTGGAGTAGGAGATGCACCAAGTGCTTCTACCATATCCATCATTAACTGACTTTCCTGAACTCTAATTCTTAAACCTTCTAAGTCTTCAGGGCTTGTAACTTTAGTATCTGCAGTGTAGAAACTGCGAGCACCAGAGTCATACCAGGTTAATCCAACAATACCTGCTTCTTTAAGACCATCTAATACTCCCTCTCCTACCTCACTGAATAATACCTGGAACATGTATTCTTCACTGGGATAGAGATATGGAAGAGATAAAACATTCATTGCTGGCTCAAAGTTTGCCATTGGAGTAATAGAAGTTCTTACAAAATCAATTGCACCAAACTGAACCTGTTCGATTGTAGAACTTTCATCACCTAGAACTCCACCAGGATAAACTTCAATCTCGATTCTACCATCAGTTCTTTCTTCTACCAGACGGGCAAATTCTTTTGCTCCAACCACAGTAGGATAACCTTCAGGCTGATTGTCTGCCAGACGCAGGGTCATCTCCTGAGCTGAAACGGCAAATGAGAAAATTAAAAGACTAGCTAGAACTAAAACTAAAACTTTTTTCATAATTTTTCTTCCCCCTTAATTTATTTTCTAAATTTATTGTATCAGGAGAAAAAGCTAAAAACTATAGACTAAGTTGTTATCTTATTCATTTCTTTGTTTGTTTTCAGAAAATTGAAGCTAAATAACTGCTTATTGAAACTTTCCAGGTGAAATTCCGGTATATTTTTTAAAGGCCCGGCTAAAATAGTTACGGTCTGAATACCCAACCTCACAGGCAACAACTTTAATTTTATCTCCATTTTTTAAGCGCTTTTTTGCTTCTTCCATTCTGACTTTGATTAAGTAATCTTTATAATTAATCCCCTCAACCTCTTTAAATAATTTGCTCAGATAATATTTGCTGAAGGAAATATACTCAGCCACATCTTCCAGACTTATATCATCTTTATAATTTTGATCTATATAATCTTTAAC
>NZ_QBLR01000182.1:0-6835 GCF_003070835.1 Halanaerobium sp.
GCTTAAAAAAGGAGTTGGTAATTTGAGTTTTTTATGGACCACGATAAAAGTTAAGAATTTAAAAGAATCAGTTGAATTTTATCGAGATATAGTTGGTTTAGAGGTTCAGAGGCAGTTTGAGGCTGGCCCGGAAACTGAGATAGCATTTTTAGCGGCTGCAGATGGTCAAACAGCTGTTGAGCTGATTGATGATCAAAACCAGAATGAAATAGAGCTTGGAGCAGATATTTCTCTGGGATTTGAAGTTGATTCGCTTGTGGAAAAAATGAAATTTGTTGAAGAAAAGAACATAGCAATTCAGAGTGGACCGATTTCTCCAAATCCAAATATTGAGTTTTTCTTTGTCTTAGATCCAAATGGTCTTAGAATTCAATTTGTAGAAAATAAATAATTTTTTATCTGCTGGTACCTGCCAGCAGTTTTTTATTAACTTTGATTTTTGAAAGTTGAGATCATCATTTGGCTTAGTTAACTAATTTGTCATAATTATTGCCAGAAAAGATAAATTTTGTTATAATCAGTATCAAATTAGAATTTAGTAGTCTAGGAGGAGAAATTATGGAATTGAATGTAACACAAGCTTTTAGTATCGTTTTATTAATTTTGGCAGTTGGTGAGTTGGTATCGATGAAAACCAAAGCGATGATACCCTCGGTCTTTGTTTCAGCAGTATTGTTTATAATTGGTTTTTGGACTATCTTACCAGGTGATGTTGTAGCTCAGAGTTCCTTTGCTAAACCTGTAGTATATTTATCAATGTATTTACTTTTAACCCATATGGGAACTTTGATGAGTTTAAAAGAGCTTTTATCCCAGTGGAAAACAGTTGTTATTGCTCTTGGGGGTATAGTAGGAATAATTATTTTAACTCTAACTATTGGTAATCTTCTATTTGGTTGGGAAAATGTTGTAGCAGCAACTCCACCCCTTACAGGAGGAGTCGTAGCTTCCATTTTAATGTCAACTGCAGCTGCAGAAAGAGGTTTAACTTCAATAGCAGTTTTAGCTACAGCAATGTATGTTATTCAAGGTTTTTTTGGTTATCCAATAACATCTTTTTTACTTAAAAAAGAGGCGAATCGCCTTGCTGATAAAGTAAGGAACGGAGAAATTGAAATAAATAAATCTGAGGCCAGTGAAGTTAAAGAAGAAGAAAGCAGCTTCAGAATAATTCCTCCCCTTCCCGAAAAATATCAGACAACATATGTAATCTTATTTAAGCTTGGAATTGTAGCCGCTTTATCTGTTGCAGCAGCTCCAATTTTACATCTAAATGAATTTGTAGTTTGTATGCTGTTTGGGGTAATTGGTAGAGAAATTGGATTTTTAGAGGAAAAAGCACTGGTTAAATCAGGTTCTTTTGGTTTTCTAATTACCGTTTTGATGGCCTTTATTTTTGCTGGACTTTCTGATGCAACACCAGAAATGTTAACAGAAATTGCAGTTCCTCTATTTGGAATCATTATTCTTGGTATATCAGGGATGGCTTTGGTTTCAGCGTTAATTGGAAAAGCTTTTGGTTATACAAAAGAAATGTCTATTTCTATAGCTATGACAGCACTTTATGGTTTTCCACCTAATTATATTTTAACTATCGAATCTGCTAGAGCCAGTACTAAAAATGATGACGAATATCAATATGCGGTAGATGAAATGCTGCCTAAAATGTTAGTTGGTGGATTTACTACAGTAACTATTGCTTCAGTTATTATCGCAGGTTTCTTTGTCAAGCTGCTTTAATTAACTTGGATAATTTTAAAATTGTTTTTAAAATAATTAATATAAGTATAAATAAGAGAGGAGATAGTAGATAAAATGCTAACAAAAGTAGAGAGAATTAAAAATGATATAGAGAATTTAAGTCAGTTTAATGTAACTCCTGGTCAGGGATTAACTCGTTTTTCGTTGACTGAAGAAGACCGAGGAGCTAGAAATTATTTAAAAAATGAATTGCAGAAACTAAATGTAGATATTTATGAAGACGCTGCTGGTAGTCTGGTTGCTCGAAGAGAAGGGACTGATAAAGAGGCACCTGTTGTAATGATCGGTTCTCACTTTGATTCTGTTAAAAATGGTGGTAATTTTGATGGGCCAGCAGGAGTAATTATGGCTCTTGAAATTCTAAGAGTTATGGATGAAAATGATATAAAAACTAAGTATCCAATAGAATTTGTAGCAATGATTGAAGAAGAAGGTGGCCGCTTTGGTGGTGGAGTTTTTGGCAGCCGCGCCATGACCGGTCAGGTAGATTACCAGGAACTTTTAGATTTTAAAGATGATGACGGAATTTCAATGGCTGAGGCCTTTGAAAAATTTGGTTTTGATCCTAAAAAAATTAAAGAAGCTGAAAGAGATCCCAAAAAACTTAAAGCTTTTATTGAACTCCATATAGAACAGGGACCGGTTTTAGAAAATGAAGCTAAAGATGTTGGGATAGTAGATTTTATAGTTGGTATTAATCAGATTAGAGTTAAAGTAGCAGGTCGTGCAGATCATGCAGGTACGACTCCAATGGATATGCGCAAAGATGCTCTATCATCAGCTGCAGAGGTTATTTCTGAGATTAAAAACTTTGCCCTTGAAGCCGGCTCAGGGACAGTTGCCACGGTTGGAAATCTTGATGTCAAACCCGGAGCTGCCAATATTGTTCCGGCAGAAGTCGAGTTTTCCGTTGATATTAGGTCAAAAGATTTAAATTGTATTAAAAATGTAAGAGCTCAAATTGATCAGGCGCTGTCAGATATTGAAGCAAAATATGCTGTAGATTATTCGGTTAAAGAGATGTTAATGGTTGAACCGGTTGAATTATCAACAGAAATATTCAATATATTTAAGAAAGAATCTAAGAAGCTGGATTTAAATGACAAAGAAATGATAAGTGGAGCCGGCCATGACGCAATGATTATGGCAGCAATTACAGATGTTGGTTTAATCTTTGTTCCCAGCAAAGATGGTAGAAGTCACACTCCAGAAGAGTGGACTGATTATGAAGATTTACAAAAAGGAATTGAACTTGTTTATCATACGGTTTTAAAAGTTGGTGAAGCTGAATGAATAGGGTAAAAGAATTAGCAGAAAAATATTTTGATTATGCGGTATCTATGAGAAGGGAGTTTCACAGACATCCAGAGCCAAGTATGAAAGAGGAAAGAACCTGCAGTCGAATCATAGAAGAACTGGAAAGCTTGGGTTTGAAACCAAAAAAAGCTGCAGGGACCGGTGTTGTTTGTGAAATTAAAGGAACTAAAAAAGTAAAAAGCAGTAAAACCGCTGCCTTAAGAGCGGATATGGATGCTTTAGAACTTGAAGAAAAAAATGAGGTAGACTATAAATCAGAAAATGATGGTTTAATGCACGGCTGCGGCCATGATGGTCATACAGCTAGTTTACTGACAGCAGCTAAAATCTTAAATGATCTAAAAGCTGAATTTGCTGGTACTGTAAAATTGATTTTTCAACCAGGTGAAGAAATAGCTGTTGGAGCAAAAACAATGGTCAAAGAAGGGGTAGTTAAAGATGTGGATGCTATCTTTGGTATTCATATCTGGAATGATCTAGAAAGTGGAAAAATTTCTGTAGAAGCTGGCCCCCGAATGGCTGCTGTAAACCAATTTATTATCAACATTCAGGGAGAAGGCGGTCACGGATCAATGCCGCATCAGGGTGTTGATCCCATAATGGCAGGTGCTGCTGTTGTTATGAATTTACAGACCATTGTCAGCAGAGAGTTTGATCCAATGGAGCCCGCTGTCTTAAGTGTAGATATTTTCAATTCAGGTTCAAAGGGTAATGTTTTACCTGATAGCTCTTATCTAGAAGGTACAACCAGGTGTTTCAGCAGGGAAATCAACCATGATTTTGAAGGAATTATAGCTAGGGTTGCTCAAGAGACTGCTGCCAGCTATCGGGCTGAAGTAGAATTAGAGTATAATAAAATGACCCTCCCTTTAATTAATGACCAGGAAATTTCAGCAACTGCAAAAAAGGCAGCAGCAGAAGTCTCAGGTCAGGGTTCAATAGTTAAATTAGATAAAACAACAGGTGGAGAAGACTTTTCTTTCTTTGCTGCAGAAGTTCCAGCTGCCTTTGCCTTTGTTGGTTCCAGAAACGAAGCGAAAGGTGCTGATGCTCCCCATCATCATCCAGAGTTTAATATTGACGAAGAGGCTTTGAAAACTGCTTCTGGATTATATGCACAATTTGCTTTAGACTTTTTAAATGAAGGGGAGGTTGAGTAACAGTGGATTTCAAAGATATATTGGCAGAACAGGAAGAATATGTTCGAGATTTAAGAAGAGAGTTTCATATGTATCCTGAAACAAGCTGGAATGAAAAAAGAACAGCGAAGAGAATAAAAGAAGAGCTAGAAAAAATCGGAATCAGCTATCAGAAATATGCAGATACAGGTATAGCTGCAGTTATTGAAGGCTCCAAACCTGGGCAAACAGTTGCTCTGAGGGCTGATATGGATGCTTTGGAAGTAGAAGAAAAAGCCGATCTAGAATTCAAATCAAAAAATGAAGGTATTATGCATGCCTGTGGTCATGATGGTCACACAGCTATGCTTCTAGGAGCTGCCAGAGCGCTCTATCAAATTAAAGATGAGCTAGCAGGCAGAGTTAAATTAATTTTCCAACCAGCTGAAGAAATGGTTCAGGGAGCAGCTAAAATGGTGGAAGAAGGAGTATTAGACGATGTTGATGGAATTATGGGAATCCACCTCTGGATCGATCTACCAACAGGTAAAATTAATGTTGAAGCGGGCCCACGCATGGCTTCAGGTGATTATGTGATAGTCGAATTCACAGGTAAAGGTGGACATGGTTCAATGCCTCATCAGGCTGTTGATCCTATAGTTATGGCTTCTTCATTTGTCTTAGATTCGCAGGCGATTTTAAGTAGAGAAATTGATGCTTTAGATCCTGTTGTCTTAACTTTTGGGAAAATGAAGTCAGGGAGTAGATTTAATGTTATTCCAGATAAAGCAGAAATTGTAGGAACTTTAAGGTGTTTTAACGAAAAAACTAGGGTTCAAGCCTCTAAAGCAATTAAACGTTATGCAGAAAAAACTGCTAGAGCATATAGAGGAGAAGCTGAGGTTACTATACAAAAGGGTACTCCTCCGACAATAAATGATCCAAGAGCTGCAGAAATAGGCCAATCTGCTGCAAAAAAAATAGCAGCTGCAGAAGATTTAATAGTTATGGATAAAGTAACAGGGAGTGAAGATATGGCCTATTATTTGAGAGAAGTTCCTGGAGTAATTGCTTTTGTTGGGGCTGGATTTGAAGATGAAGAGCAGAACTATCCTCATCACAATTCAAAATTTAAGATCAATGAAGATAGTTTAAAAATAGGAACGAAGCTCTATTTCAACTTTGCTCTGGAATTTTTAGAGCAGTATTAAGCTTAAAATTTTTAGACTGTAATTATCCCTACTTATTTGCCGCTGAATAGATCAGCGTCTTATAAGTAGGGATTTTTTTATTTCAGCAGCAGAATTTTTCTATTTTCACTTGACAAAAAAATAACGTTATGTAATAATATTAATTGATAACGATTATCAATATTAATAACAAATAAAATTACAATAGGAGGAAAAAATTATGTCACTAGTAGGAAAAGAAGTATTACCATTTAAAGCAGAAGCATATCAAGACGGAAAGTTCTTAGAAGTTACACACGAAGATTTTAAAGGTCAGTGGAGTGTTGTAGTATTTTATCCAGCTGATTTCACATTTGTTTGCCCAACTGAATTAGAAGATTTACAAAGTGAATATGATAACCTAAAGGAGCTGGGAGCAGAAGTTTATTCAGTTTCTACAGATACTCATTTTACTCACAAAGCCTGGCATGATAATTCTAAAACAATAGGACAAATTGAATTCATTATGGTTGGAGATCCTTCCCATACACTTTCAAAAAACTTTAATGTTTTAATTGAAGAAGAAGGTGTAGCAGATAGAGGTACATTTATTATTGATCCAGATGGTGTTGTTCAGGGAGTAGAAATTAATGCAGGCAACTTAGGAAGAGATTCCAGTGCTATTGTTAAAAAAATTAAAGCTGCTCAGTATGTAAGAAACCATCCTGATGAAGTTTGTCCAGCAAAATGGAAAGAAGGAAGTAAGACACTTAAGCCAGGACTTGATTTAGTAGGTAAAATTTAAGGAGCAGCTTAACATAACTGGTGAAAAAGAATTCAAAAACACTTAATTACTTAGTTAATTTTTCTTCAATCCAAAATTTATTTACTATCTTAAACCGTTTATCATTTAAAAGTGATAGGCGGTTTTTGCTTTTTTAAAGGATTGTTCTGATTTATCTAAAACTGCCAAGAAAACTCCATCCAAGCTATGCATTGGGTGGAGATGAATTGGCTATTTACTTTAATTTTCAATATATTTTTTGATTATCTCAATAGTAGCACCACCCGTAGATACAATACAGTAGCTCCTAGACCAAAAATCAAACCTCCATTTTTTCTTTTACATACGAACACATGTATGATATAATTATAGTAGAATGGAGGTGAAAAATCAATGCGGTTATCATTTAAATTTAAGCCTAAATTAAACCATAAGCAGTTAGTGATAATTAGGGAATTAGCCTGGCATTGCTCTAAATTATATAATACAGTTAATTATAAAGTAAAAAATAATAAAGAGCAAAAACCTGTCTATACTCAATTAGAAAAACAGTTTAAAAATAACTGGCATAATGAATACCTTCATTCTCATAATAGGCAGCAGGCATTAAAACAGTTAGCTCAGGACTGGAAAAGTTTTTTTGCTTCTCTCAAAGATTATAATAAGAATCCTCAAAAATATAAAGG
>NZ_QBLR01000183.1:0-6812 GCF_003070835.1 Halanaerobium sp.
GAAAGATAAATAAATACAAAGATTGTCACAACACCTAAAATAATATTTCCTAAATCCATTTAACACCACCCCTGTCTTCTTATTTTATCTATAGAAAAAAGCCACAACAGTAATTAACTGAAGTGGCTTATAATAAGAAATATTCATCTAAATCAACTAGATTCAATAAATATTAATAGATTCAGATTATCTACCTTTTATAAGCTTATGAGGTTAGCTGACGGGCTGAGAGTAAAAGGTCTCTCTCCAAAAAGGATTAGCCCCAAAATTGGGTCCCCCACTTCCAGTTAGTCTGAAATTAAGCGGTTGAAATATTAAATTTTATCCTTAAAAATATAATTAGTGACTGAAACAATTATTCCTGCAAAATTATAATTTTATTTAATCATGTTTGGAAATATAAATTCCATCTTTGACCAGTTTAATTCCCGCATAAAGAATAATAAAAAACTCCAATCTACCTAAAAACATACCTATAGTCTGAGTCCAGATAATCCCTACTGGTGCCTCTGGAGAAATCAAACCAATTGAAAGTCCAACAGTTCCTAGAGCAGATCCAAATTCGAACATACTATCTAAAAGAGAATATCCATAAGCAGTATGAATTGCTACCCCAGCAAAAAAAGTAAATAAATATAGAATTATATAATTTGCTACATCTTTAATGTGATGATCCTTAACATAAAATTTGTTTTCTCCCCGCCAGAGATAGTTGCTGCTCACACTTCTGCGCGGTAAAAACTGTTCTTTAATTTCCCAGTAAATTGATTTAAAGATCAAATAAATCCTGTACTGCTTAATACCACCGGCAGTTGATCCAGTTCCACCACCGACCAGCATAATTATGATAATAATGAAATTAGCAAATATCGGCCAGCCAGCAAAAGAGATGGTCGAAAAACCGGTTGTTGATAAAGCAGTAACAATCTGAAAAAAGGTGATTCTAAAGTTTTCGCTTAATCTCGGATATAAAGCATTTAAAGAGAAAAACATTATAATCGGTGTTAACAATGTAACTAAGGTGATCATTAAGCGAATTTCTGCATTTTTGAAAAATGTTTTTATTTTACCCTTAAGTAGGGTATAATGAGTTGCAAAGTTAATTGTACCTAAAAACATTAAAACAATAGTAACTACTTCTATAGAAAGACTGTTATAATGACCTATACTATCCGGCTGAGTTGAAAAACCACCGGTAGAAATTGCAGCCATTGAGTGATTAATCGAATCAAAGAGCGTCATTCCAGAAATATAGTATAAAAAGACTCCAGCAACAGTATAAAGAGTATAAATTTTCATAATCATCATTGTTGAGCGCTTAACATGGGGAAGCAGTTTATCACTTCTGGCCTCAGCCATATAGAGACCCATTCCATGTACCGGCAGCAGTGATGATAGAGCAATAACAGCCAGACCAGCACCACCAAAAAACTGCATAATTGAACGCCAGATTAAAATCAACTTTGGGGCAGTAGTAACATCTACAAGCGATAAACCAGTTGTAGTCCAGCCGCTAACCACCTCAAAAATAGAATTGGTCCAGCTCATGTCCAAAATGGTAACAAAGGGAATTGCAGAAAAGAATATTGCTCCCAGCCAGGAAAAAATAACTATTATACTTCCTTCATTTAATGATAATTCCACATCCTCTTCCTGATGATTGTTCCCATAAATATATAGGATAAATCCAGCCAGAATTGATAAACCGGCTGCCAGTAAAAAATGTGGTGCCAGAGCAGCTTCTTCTGGATAGGCCATTAAAAAGAGCAGTGGTGAAAGAATAGCACCTCCAGCAAACATAATAATAATCCCGGTATATTTTGAAATTAAATAATAACGAGAAATAAGTAGGTTTTTATATTTCATTTATTCCTCACCACCAAAAACTTTAATTGCTTCGGCCTGCTCCTCTGGCAGAGAAATAATTACAATTTTATCTCCAGCCTGGACTTTAGAACCACCCCGGGGAATAGTAATATCACCATTCCGCACTATTCCTCCTAAAACTATAGTCAGAGGCAGGTCTATCTCCTTAATTTCCTTACCGCAGGCTTCTGAATCTGGAGAAACTTCTACCTGAAAGATGCTCAGTTTTCCTTCCTCAATCATTGTCAGATTACTAACATCGTCTGAGGCAACACTCTGTTCTATAATTGAACTGACCAAATCTGTAATGTTAAAAATCCCAGTAATTCCTAGGGTACTGAATAACTCTTCATTTTCAGGGTTGTTTACTAAAGCAGTTGCTCTTTCCACTCCAAAATAATCCATAGCCATCTTGCAGATAAAAAGGTTATTATGATCTTTTTGAGTTAGCGCAACCAAGTTATCAGCTTTATAGGCGCCTGCATCTTCCAATACAGATTTATTTGTTGCATCTCCAAAAACAACTGTTGCATTTATCTCTCTGGATAGATCTTCAGCCAGTTTTCGGTCTTTATTAATAATAGTTAAAAAATGTCCTTTTGAAATTAATTTTTTGGCAAGATGATAAATTAATTTACCTCCACCAACCAGTATAATATCCATTACTACCTCATCCCTTCTCGCTCAATTTTATTGATCATGTTTTCAGCTAAAAGAGATATCTGAGAGAAAATCTCAACTCTTTCATCCTTTTCATACATTTTTTCTACTGCCGGGTCAATTGCTCTGACCATTATTCTGGGCACATCGAAATTCAACTTTGCCATCTGTGAGACCAGATAATTAATCTGATCATTACCTGTACTTATTATAACCAGATCAGCAGATTCAATCTTTCCTTCTCTTAAAATATCATTTTCTGCGGCATCTCCTTCAATTTGAAAACCAGAAAAATCAACCGGCAGCATTGCAAATGATTCTGGATTATGCTCAATTACAACAACCTCATGACCGGAGCGAGAAAGATTTCCTGCTAATAATGAACCAGTTCGGCCACATCCCACAATTAAAATAAACATTTATTCTTCCTCCTCGTCATCTCCAAAATTAACATCATCTAGATCAATAGAGCCCATACTTTCTCCTGCTCTTTCAATATTATCGTTTGCAGGTTTATAACCTGGATCAAGTGCCAGAGCTGCCCTGTACATCTTCATCGCCTCTGCCTGTTTATGCTGCATTTCGTAAATGATTCCCAGCAGGTTAAATGGTTCGGGTTTTTCGGAATTTACAGAGGTTGCTTCCTGCAGCATTTCTTTGGCTTTTGAGAAATCTCTTTTATTAATTGCATTTTTGGCAAGCATAATATAGTCTTCAAAACTTTCTACTTCTTTTTCACTATTTTCTATTTCATGCCGTTCAAATACATCTTCTACAATAGAGATTATTTCCTCTGGTTTAAATGGTTTGCGTAAATAATCAACTGCCCCTAATTTTAAGGTTTCAACTGCTGTTTCTACACTGCCATAACCGGTAATCATAACCACCTTTGTCTTAATATCTTTTTCAGTTACTTCTTTTAAAAATTGGATTCCATCCATTCCTGGCATTTTCATATCCAGTAATACAACCGGAATCTCTTCTTCCTTTAATTTGGTTAGCCCATCTTCCCCATTGACTGCTGTTTCCACCTCATAACCTGCTTTAGAAAGAGCAGTTTTTAAAGTCAAACGTATATTTTTTTCGTCATCTACAATTAGTACTTTATTCTTCATTATTATTTTCCTCCTCTTTTTCTTCTTCAACGTTAGTTGTTTCAGTTCGTATATTAGCTTCTACTGCAGCCAGCAGATCACTCTGGCTGATCGGTTTAACTAAAAAATCTTCAGCTCCTAGTGATATTACTTTCTGTACGTCATCTTCTGCCGATAAGGCCGAAAGAATTATAACCGGTATTTCTTCAGTAGAAGTATCACTTTTTAGAGCTTCTAAAACCAGGAACCCATTCATTTTAGGCAGTCTCAAATCAAGCAGAATCAGATCCGGGTTTATATCATTAGCCTTTTCTACTGCCTGAACTCCATCCACAGCATAGTCAACATCAAAACCTGCTTTTTCCAGACTCTTACCTACAACCAGCCTAATATTTTTTTCATCATCTACTACTAAAATTTTACTCATTTTTTCCCTCCTGATAACCAAATCTGGGAATATAAAATGAAAAGGTTGAGCCTGCTCCTTCTTTACTATCGACCCAGATTCTACCATTATGGGCTGTTATAATTTCTTTGGAAATAGCCAGTCCGAGCCCTGTGCCGCTCTTTTCGTCCTTATCATTTCCTGCTCTCACAAATTTATCAAAAATCTTAGACTGGTATTCTCTTGGAATTCCCGGTCCATTATCTGCTACTGATACTAGAACCCTTCTACCTTTTATTTCTGCATCCACCTCTATTTTCCCTTCATCTGCATAGCGAAGTGCATTTCCAACCAGATTAGAGATAACCCAGCTGATTTTGGAAGGGTCTGCATAGGCAAAAACATTATCCTCTGACTGTTTAAATTTAAGAACAATTTCTTTTTCTTCTGCCTGCTTATAAAAAGGCTTGAGTGTTTTTTCAATAATATCATTAACATCTACCTTATCAAATTCCATTTCAATTCTACCTGATTCAATTTTAGAGAGGTCAAGGAGGTCATTAACCAATTCTGTCAGCCTTTCAACATCTTCATAGGCTGCCTCCAGCAGTTCTCGCTGCTCCTCATTTATTTCTCCTGTATCCTCATTAATGACCATACTTAAGCCCATATTCATTGAAGTCAGTGGGGTCCTAAACTCATGAGATACAGTAGATACAAATTCCGATTTCATACTATCAATTTCTTTTAAGCGGGTAATATCCTCTAAAAGAGTAACTGTAAATTGATATTCTTCATCTTCATCGATTACCTGTTTGGTAGATATTCGATAATGTCGTTCTTTATCATCTTTTTTTAATTTAAAGGTGTTTTTCTCTTTCGCTTCTGGATTTTTAATATATTCAAAAATTTCTTCTGCCTGAATCACTTCTAAAAAATGGGTGTTAATTACATCCTTATTGATTGAAAATAATTCTTTAGCGGTTTCATTAATTAATACAATTTTATGGTCCTGATCTGTTACAATCAATGGGCTGCTTAAATTATTGACAACAGCCTCAGATTTCTCTTTTTCCATCAGAAGTTTTTTTACATTCAATTTTTCATATTCCTGCAGTTTTGAAATCATCTCATTGAATTCATCTGCCAGAACTCCAATTTCATCTTCGGAAGCAACTTCTACCTGCTGCTGAAAATTTCTATCTGCAACCTTTTTGATCCCTTTTTCAAGCTCCTTAATCGGTCTTAAAATTTGTTTGGTCAGATAAAAAGCAAAGATTAGAGAAAAAACAATTACCAGGAGGGCTAAACCAATAGTATAAATAATTGCCTGGTTGGCTCTGCTGTTGGCACTTCTCTGTGCTTCTACCATTGCCTGTCTGTTTAGTTCTCTTAACTCACGAATATCACTTTTGATTTCATTAAACAATGGTAATAGTTGCTGATTATATATCTGCCAGCGCTGATCTTCTTCTGCATTATAGAATTGATCAAATTTCGAAACAAAGTTAAAATATTTTTCATTGATTTTTTCTAAAATTGCTCCCTCACCTTCAATGGTGATATTATCTTCTGCTCTAGCCAGCCAGGTATAGAATTCCTTTTCGTTACGTCTGAATATTTCCTGGCCCTGTACTTCGGATGTTCTCAAAAGCAGCAGCAGAGCACTATCCTGACGTTCTATTGACTCAACCATACTGTCACTTGCTTTTATACTTCGGTAATTTTCCACTAAAATATCATTTATTGCATTTGAAAGTGTTTCAAAGTTATATATACTCCAGCCAACAACCCCTGCCAGAATAAAGATCATGACTGCAAAACCAAGGAGTATTTTCCCTTTTAAAGTTTTTATATTCATAGTTTACACTCCCTCAAAGACAAATTTAATTGCCAAAATCCCTCATTTTATCTAGATTTTCATTTTTACCCATTAAAACCAGTCTATCTCCAGCTTCAATTTTATCATCTGCTCCTGGAGAAATGTATAGTTCTTCCCCTCTTTTAATTGCCATTACATTAACATCAAAACTGGCTCTTAATTCAAGTTCTTTTAGTGTTCTACCGACCATATTATCACTGGCAAGAATCTCTATTACTCCATATTCTGGAGCAAACTCTATATAATCTAAAACGTTAGAAGAGATAAGATTCTGAGCAATTCGAACTCCCATATCACGCTCAGGATAAACTATTCTATCTGCACCAACCTTGCTCAAAACTTTTCCGTGTAATTTATCTGGTGCTTTCACAATTACATACGGTAAACTTAATTCCTTTAAAATTAAAGTGCACAATATATTCGCTGAAACATTATCTCCAATGCTGACTACAGCTACATCAAAGTTTCTGACACCCAGAGTTTTTAATGCTTCTTCATCGGTAGCATCAGCCTCTACAGCATGTGTTACATCTCCACTAATCGCCTGCACCTTTTCAGGATCACGGTCAATCGCTAACACATCATGTCCATTTTCAGCCAGAGTAGTAGCAACACTAGCTCCAAATCTTCCTAATCCTACAACAACAAACTGCTTCATTTATTATTTTCCCCCTATCTAAATTAACCAACCATTACTTTTTCAGTTGGATAATGATATTTTCCTTTTCTTACCCTTTCTCCAAAAGCAAGTGCCAGAGTAAGTGGACCAACTCTGCCAGCAAACATCGTGATAGTAATTAAAACTCTGCTGATATCAGATAGCTGTCCGGTAATTCCTGTTGAAAGTCCCACTGTACCAAAGGCAGAAACTGTCTCAAATAAAACATCAATAAATTGAAAGTCTTCGATCACTAATAAAAGCGTA
>NZ_QBLR01000184.1:0-6773 GCF_003070835.1 Halanaerobium sp.
ATAATAAATAGTATATAATTATTGTAGATGATTGTGAATAATATTATAAATAACTTTATAACTCAGCCAAGCAGATATTTTTATCTCTGTTATAATTTTTTGTTCTGCTTTGCGAATTTTAGAACAAAGTTATTTGATTTTCAAAAATTTTAGGAGGGAATTTTTTAATGAAAAAAATTGAAAAAGTTTTGGGATTTATAGCTATTATAATAATTTTAGCAGCTGCTAAATTCTGGCTTAAGACTGATCTTTTATTTTTTAGATTACTGGCTGGATCAGGATTCGGTTATGCTTTAGCTAGAGCTTATACCGGTTTTGCCGGCAGTGTTAATCGCGCCTACAGAACTGGCTCAACAAAATTAATGCGTACTTTAATGTTCATGTTTTTTATTACAGCTGTTTTAATGACAGCCTTTTTATTTGGTAAAGATCCAGCAAGTTATAATCTCTGGATAAAACCAATTAACATTGGGTTAATGCTCGGTGGATTTTTATTTGGTTTTGGAATGTCTATTTCTGTCTGCTGTGCAAGTGGAGTGCTAACAGATTTACCTCAGGCTCTTCCGCGTGCATTTACGACTCTTGTTTTCTTTATGTTTGGTGTATTTATTGGTTTCCCAATTCAGAATACAGCCAGCTGGGTACAGGATTCCTGGTTTAGTTCTTATATCGGCTACAGGACTATGGGAGGGGTATTCTTACCCGATTTATTCCAGGGAGATGGATTTGAAGGTTACTTAGGTGGATTAATTGCTCTTGGTGCACTCTGTCTTCTCTTTACTATATTATCCTATATGTATGAAAAACATAAGAAAAAAACTGGTGAGTACAGCGGCTTAGAGATTGAAAAAATTCAGGAAAATCTGGAGCCTATGGATCTTAAGAATTTCAAATTATTTAGTGCCGACACATATTATCATCTGTTTGAAAAACCATGGACTTTAAAACAGGGTGGAATCGCCTTAGCAATAATTGTAACTATTCTAATGGGAGTTACTGGATATGGATGGGGAGTTTCACAACCTTATGGTATCTGGTTTGGAAAATTATTAATGTTATTTGGAGTTTCTGCTCAAAGTTTATCTGAATTTACCAAGCTGTCAGCTGAAACTTTTGCTACTCCATTTTTTGAACACCAGATCTCAGTTCAAAACTTTGGTATTTTAGTTGGAGCGATTATTTATCTTTTAACTGCAGGTAAATTTATGGAGTTTTTTAATTCAGAACTTCATATCAGTAAAAAACAAGGGCTAATGTATGCTCTGGGAGGACTTTCAATGGGTTTTGGAACACGGCTTGCCCAGGGCTGTAATGTTGGAGCCTTATATACACCAATTTCTAATTTCTCGCTTTCAGGCTGGGTCTTCCTTGTCTTTATGATTATCGGAGGAGTAATTAGTAATAAATTTAGCGAAAAAATTTATTAAAGTAAGCAACATACTCTTTTGGTAATTTCTTTATGACTGAAAGAGTGATTTATAATACAAAATTTACAGGAGGAATAGAATATGAGTAAGAGAATTTTAATTGTTGGGGGAGTAGCTGGTGGAGCAGGTACAGCTGCTAGAGTAAGAAGACTGGACGAAGATGCAGAAGTAATTATGTTTGAGCGGGGTTCACATGTTTCTTTTTCTAACTGTTCTCTACCTTATCACTTAAGTGGAATTGTTAGAGATTGTGATGATTTAGTTTTAATGTGTCCTTCTAAATTTGCCGAACAGTACAATATTGATGCCCGCGTTAACAGTGAAGTAATAAAAATTAATAGAGAAGAAAAAACAATTGAGGTTAAAAATTTAGAAACTGGTGAAACATACACTGAAGCCTATGATAAATTAATGCTCTCTCCAGGAGCCAATCCAATTAGACCTGGAAGTATCAAGGGAGTAAATAATGATAATGTCTTTACTATCAGAAATGTTGATGATATTGACAAATTAAATCAGTATGTTAAGAAAAATAAAGTTGAAAATGTGGCAGTAATTGGTGCCGGTTATATCGGGGTTGAAATTGCTGAGAACTTTATCCACTCTGATAAAAATGTAGCTTTAGTTGAAGCTATGGATCAGGTCTTAAATCCTTTTGATTATGATATGGCTCAGATTATTCAAAAAGAACTTCATGATAATGGAGTAAATGTAGTATTATCAGATCCTTTATCTGAAGTAAATGACAACCATGTTGTTTTAAAATCTGGTAAGAAAATTGATGCTGAAGCTGTTGTTTTAGCTATCGGTGTTAGTCCAGAAACTAAACTCGCTGAAGATGCAGGTTTAAAAATTGGCGAAACAGGTGGAATTGAAGTAAATCATAACTATGTGACAAGTGATCCTGATATTTATGCTGTTGGAGACGTAATTGAAGTTTATTCTAAGATTGCCCGCTCTAAAACAAGATTACCACTTGCTGGACCAGCCCAGAGACAGGCTCGTGCTGCAGCAAACCACATGTATAATATTCCTAATAAGAACAATGGTGTTATTGGTACTTCTGTAATTAGAGCTTTCAATTATAATGCTGCTGCCACAGGCTTAAATGAAAAGCAACTGCAGGATGCTGGTATTTCTTATGACTTTGTTTATGTGATTCCTACTGATAAAGTTGGTTTAATGCCAGATGCTAATCCTTTACACTTTAAACTTATCTATGAAGTACCAACAGGTAAGATTTTAGGTGCTCAGGCTATTGGGAAAGGTAATGTAGATAAAAGAATTGATGTGATGGCAACAGCTATCTTAATGGATGCAACAGTCGAAGATTTAACTGAATCAGAGTTAGCTTATGCTCCTCTTTTCTCTACTCCAAGAAACGCCGTTAATCAGGCCAGTCTGGTAGCAACTAACTTAATCAATAATCGCTATAATCAAATTCCTGTAACTAAGGTTAGAGAATTAGTGGAAAATGATGCCTTTATAGTTGATGTTCGCGAAAAAGATGAATATGAAGCCGGTCATCTGGTTAATTCAGTCAATATTCCTCTAAGTGAATTAAGACAAAGAACTGATGAGATTCCTAAAGACCAGCCAGTTTACTTGCACTGCCGCTCAGGTCAGAGAAGTTACAATGCTGTTCTAGCATTACAGGGCAGAGGTTATGATAATGTAATTAATGTAGCTGGTTCATTTCTTGGTATTTCTTTCTACGAATACTTTAATGACCAGACAACAGATCGCGAAAAAATTGTAACTGAGTATAACTTTGAGTAAAATCTTATAGGTACCGGTTACTTGAGAATTTTTTTCAATTAATCTAGTTTTAAATAGCTATAATTTAAAAAATCAAAAGTACCGGCATCTGGAAATTTTACCCAGGTACCCGGTACTCTCTTTAGGCCATCAGGGTTATACTTGGTGGTCTTTTTAATCATTTATCGGCACTTTTAAAATTGATAATTAACAGCAAATATGATATCTTTGATGTTAGTATATGACTTATGTTCAAAAAGATAGTGATAATTATGAGGACGTGTAAAGAAATGGCTTTAAACAAAAAGAAAACCAATAAACAAAAAGAAAAAGCAACAGCAAATAATCCAAAAGTCAGCCGTGAATCTGGAAAAAATAAAAAAACTAAAACAGAAAAAACTCTAACTTTTATAACCTGGGCTGCTATTTTTCTTACCTGGTATATAGTTACTAAGTTGGGTATCTTTACCTCTACCCTGCTGCCCGGGCCAGCAAGGGTCTGGAGTGCATTTTTAAGAATTCTAGAAAATGGTTATAATGGAGTGCCACTCTGGATCCACTTAGGTGCCAGTTTTAAACGTTTATTTGTGGCTCTCTTCTTTGCCATTTTTACTGCTGTTCCGCTCGGCTTATTAAGCGGTTATTTTGACAAAGTTGAAGCAGTAATCGATTCTGTTGTAGAATTTTATCGCCCGCTGCCACCACTAGCTTATTATACACTTCTAGTGCTCTGGTTTGGAATCGATGATACCTCAAAACAGATTCTCTTATTTTTAGCTGGTTTTGCTCCTATTTATATTGCCTGTGTTTCTGCAGTCAGAAAACTAAATCAGGATTTTGTTTTAAGTGCTAAATCACTGGGAGCTGCCCAAAAAGATGTTTTTTTTAAAATAGTACTGCCGGCCTCCCTACCAGAAATTTTTACTGGTATCAGGACTGCCTTTGGTGTTGCCTATACAACTCTTGTCTCTTCTGAGATGGTTGCTGCTACCTCAGGTATTGGCTGGATGGTTTTAGATGCATCTAATTTTTTGAAAAGTGATGTAATCTTTGTTGGAATTATAATTATGGGAATTACAGGTGTGATGATTGATGCTGGTTTAAGATTTCTGGAAAGAAAAATAATTTTTTGGAAGGGTCATGTTTAGCTAAATTACTTGAAATATATTTAAATATCCTAAGATAGGTATAAACTATTAGATTTTACAGTACTATTACAAATCTGGAGGTAAAGACAATGAAAAATAAATATTTCAAAAAAATAATGCTTATTTTCTTAATCACTGCTCTGGCTTTAACTTTAACTGCCTGTAGTAATGATCAGGCTCAAAATGAAGGTGCAGAAGTTAATAATAAAGCTGCTGAGGAAGAACTGCCCGAAGAGATTAACTTTGGGATTTTAAGGGTTCCAAATGATGAAACCATTGCAATTGCAGAAGGTTTATTTGATAAATATTTTACAGAGCGTGGAATTAAAGTTAATACTCGAGTTTTTGACTCAGGTGTTGAGGCCAATCAGGCTTTAGCTTCCGGCAGTATTGACTTTGCTACTATGGGAAATACCAATGCTATTACCGCTCTAGCCCGTGAACTTAATGTTGAATTAGTCTGGATTCATGAAGTTTTGGGAGAAAATGAAGCTCTGGCAGTCAAAAATGGTTCTGGTATTGAAAAAGCTGAAGATTTAGTTGGAAAAAGAATTGCCGTCCCCTTTGCTTCTACCGCCCATTATGTTCTTTTGAATTTTTTAAAAGAGGCGGGTATTGAAAAAGAGGTTCAGCTTTTAGATATGCAGACTGCTGAGATTGTAGCAGCCTGGGAGCGCGGTGATGTTCAGGCAGCTTATTCCTGGCAGCCAACTCTGTCCCAGCTTTTAAAATCAGGTTCTACTTTAACTGACAGCAGGCAAATGGCTGAAAAAGGTTATATTACCGCTAATGTAGAAGTTGTTCGTAAGGAGTTTTCAGAGAAATATCCTAAACTAGTTGCTGATTTTATTTCTGCTTTAAGTGAAGCCGGTGACATTTATAGAAATAATCCGAAAAAAGCAGCTGAAATTGCTGGTAATGAACTTGGAATTGAAACCGAGGTAGCTCTCCATCAGATGCGCGGCACCACCTGGAAAACTAGAGAAGAACTTTTAAGTCAAGATTTCTTTGGCACAGCTGATCAGCCTGGTAACTTTGCTGAGGTGATGAAAGATACTTCTGACTTTCTGCAGAATCAGGGTTCGCTAGAAAAATCTCCTTCTCAGGCAGCTTTTAATAAATATGTTAATCCAGAATATATAAAAATGTCTTTAAAAGATGATCAGAATAATTAAAGAAGTTATTTTCAATTATAGATAGTTAATCAGGAAAGGATATCTTTTATGTCTGCTCAAGCAAATAACGAAAGTTTAATTAAAATTGAAAATATGAGTCTGAAATATGGTGAAAGTATTAATTCTACACTGGCACTAAAAAATATCAATTTAGAGATTAATAAGGGTGAGTTTATCTGTGTTTTAGGCCCTTCTGGCTGTGGTAAAAGTTCTCTGCTTAAAACAATTGCCGGTTATGTAAAACCAACTTCCGGCAGAGTTTTAATGCAGGGAAAAGAAATTGATGGACCTGACTGGCATCGGGGAGTTGTTTTTCAATCTCCCACTCTTTATCCCTGGATGACAGTTAATGAAAATGTAGAATTTGGACCCAAAATGCGGGATTTAGATAAAACTGAAATTAAAGAAATCCGAGATTTTTTCTTAGATGAAGTTAATTTAAGCGGTTTTGGTGAAAACTACACCTTTGAATTATCAGGAGGTATGAAACAGCGGGTAGCTATTGCTCGAGTACTGGCAAATTATCCTCAGGTAGTTCTAATGGATGAGCCATTTGGAGCTCTTGATGCTTTAACCAGAGAAAATATGCAGAACTTAATCCGCAACATCTGGGAGGAAAATAAAACAACAATCTTTTTTATCACTCATGATGTTGATGAAGCTCTTTTACTGGCTAATCGTGTTGTAGTCATGTCCAAACAGCCAGGAGAAATAATAAAAATTTTTGATGTTAATTTCACTAATCAAATCTTTGAAAAAGGAACAAAAGAAGTAATTTATAATGAAGACTATTTCGAAGTTAAAAATGAAATCATGGATATTATCCACAATCAGATTGATTAAATTTAAGATCTCCAGCTGGAATTAGATTTTGATCAAGATTTACAACTAATTATAATCTGCTTTTAAATAGTCTATAAATATATCTACAAAAAAAGTAAAGGAGCCCGCACGGGCTCCTTTTTAATGTCTATAAATATTATTTTATCAAATATTTAGTTTTTTAATTTTCTATTTACTGCACTGCTTACTTAACTACTTCATAACCTTTGTTAGACCAGCCATAAGGCTCATTAGCAGGAGTACCCATACCACCATTAAGTGATACAGCATCATATCCTAACATTCTTAAACCTGCTACTGTTTGACCTGCTGTTTGACCTGTGTAGCAGTAAACAACTATCTTCTTATCCTGAGGCAGCTGTCCAAAATACTGCTGCATACCAGCACCCCAGGGAATATTAACTGCACCTTTGATGTGACCT
>NZ_QBLR01000014.1:0-35270 GCF_003070835.1 Halanaerobium sp.
TTATCGTTCCAGTCGTTGATCTGCACAGTCGTTTTGAAATTGAGGAAGACAGTGGTGATTTTGAAGCTGATGAGCAGCGGACAATTACAGTTGAAGTCAACGATATGCTCTTAGGAATTCAGGTTGATCACATTGAGGGGATTGTCTGGCTGGAAGAAGACAGCATTACCCCTGCTCCTGATGTAGAAAGTGGATTAAGACAGGATTATCTGCGCGGAGTCTGTGCTCGTGATGAGGATCATCTTCTGATTTTACTTGATTTAGAGAAAACCCTTTTTACCCAATAGCTTATTTAAGACTTTCCCCTTTTAACTGATCTATTTAATTAGGGGAAAGTTTTATTCTAGTAATAACTTTTATTAATTAAATGGAGGTGATTGTTATGCAGCTGAAAGAGGTAAGTCAGGATAAAAAACAGTATGTTATTTTTTATCTGGCCGATAAGAAGTTTGGTGTAAATATCAATCAAACAAAAGAAATTCTTTCTAATACTGAAATGACTTTTGTCCCTGACAGTCCTGATTATATCAGTGGAATAATTAATCTGCGGGGGGCGGTTGTACCCATAGTTGATTTAAAATTGCGGCTTAATATTAGTGGAGAAAGGAAGAATCAGGAGGAAAAAATAATCATTGTTGAACTTGAGGGCTTAACAGCAGGAATGATGGTTGATGATGTTAAAGAAATCAAACCGCTGACAAAAGAAAATATTGTAAATTTGCCTGATTTAGCCAGAAAAGTAGACAGTGATTATATAGAAGGTGTAGGCAGAGCTGACAGAAGTGACGAACTGCTGCTGCTTTTAGATTTAAAAAATGTTTTAAATAATCACGAAATAGAGGAGTTAAAAAATGTAGAATCGGAAAGTAGTAGTTAAGAATAGTTTAGGTTAGGAGGGAAAGTTTATGGAATTGGACCAGACAAAAAAAGATATCCTAAAAGAGGTAGCAAATATCGGAGCTGGAAATGCAGCTACTGCTTTTTCGGGAATGATTGGACAGGAGATTAATATGACTGTCCCCAAAGTAGAACTGGTTAAGATACAGGATTTACCAGCAATCACTGGCGATGAAGAAGAATTTATTGCCTGTATCATGATTAATTTTTCTGGTGAGATCTCTGGGAAAATTTTGCTGGTTGTTGATATGGAAAATGTTGAAAAAATGTTAAAGCTGATTTTTTCAACTGATGATCTACCGGGCAAGGAAATGCAGCATTCTGCGCTTAATGAACTGGGAAATATTCTGAGTGGAGCCTATTTAAAAGCTATCAATGATTTTACTGATCTGGCTCTAGACCAGAGTGTGCCGGCAATGGCTTATGATATGGCAGCTGCAGTTTTAAGCTCTTCTGTGATCGATTACAGTCAGACAGAAGACCATATTTTACTGCTGGAGACTGAATTTATTACCGAAGAAGAGAAGTTGGAACTTTTTTATTTTTTCATTCCAGAAAGAGACTCACTTGATTTTCTTTTCCAAAGACTGGTAGGTGGTAGTTTTGCCTAGTCTGGATCAGGTAGCAGAAAAACTGGTTGTTAAAATGGCTGACCATGCCATTGGTGATGAGAATACAGTTTTAGCAACTCTAGGACTTGGTTCCTGTATCGGGATTGCACTTTATGATAAATTTTCTAAGGTAGGGGGGCTTGTTCATATAATGCTGCCCGAAAATCCCGGGGGCAAAAAAATTGTTAAATATGCAGATACAGGGATTCCTTTTTTAATTACAGAAATGGAAGCTGCCGGGGCCAGAAAAAGACGCCTTGCTGCTAAAATTGTTGGTGGTGCAGGAATGTTTAAGTCTGAAAGTGGAGATTCAGTGATGAAAATCGGCGAAAGAAATATTGAAGCTGTTAGAGAAGTTTTAAAAGATGAAGGAATTAAAGTGACAGGTAGTGATGTGGGTAAAGACTATGGTCGTTCAATGTACTTTTATCTTGATGACGGCCGAGTCGAGGTTAAATCATTCAGTCGTGACTTGATTACCATTTAAATTTATTATATAGTAAAAAAAGGAATCGAATAAAAATCTATAATTTTTGGATAAATTATTCTTTACTATTGTAAATAAAAATCATTTCTGTTATTATATAATGTAATAGCAGATATTATTTAGAGGAGGTAATTTTTAAATGCCTAGAGTGTTAATAGTTGATGATGCAGCATTTATGAGATTAAATTTAAAAAATATATTAAAAGATGAATTTGAAATAGCAGGTGAAGCTGAAAATGGCAAAGAAGCAGTAGAATTATATCAGGAGTTAAGTCCGGATATTGTTACAATGGACATCACAATGCCTGTGATGGATGGACTGGAAGCCATTAAAGCAATTCAGGATATAGACCCTGGAGCTCAGATTGTTGTTTGTAGTGCCATGGGACAGCAGAAAATTGTTATTCAGGCGATTGAAATGGGTGCCAAAGATTTTATTGTTAAACCATTCAAAAAAGATAGAGTAATGGAGTCCTTAAAAAAGCTGCTATAAAATGAATTATTATTTTTTTATTTAATATGTGTTGAATAAGTGATAATTTTATAAAATTAATATAAAGTTTTATATAGGCAAAATTAGCGAAAGCTGATGACGCAAAGTTATGGGTCTAAGATATTTTATTATGGCTGCCAGACTGTACACTTAAAAATCTATAGTGAAAAACTGTAGATTTTTTCATTCTATGGGGGTATAAAATATGGATAATTTAGAAATTATAACCAGCGCGCTTGCTGGTTCTGCCCGGAGAGGTGAATTAATTGCTAATAATTTAGCAAATGTGAGCACCCCCGGTTATAAAAGACAGGATATTGATTTTAAAAGAGCTTTAAAAAAGGAAATGGATTCTTCAGATTCTATTAATCTTAAAACTACTCAGGACAATCATTTAGCTTTTAGCCGTCAATATTCTGCTGTTCAAAACTCTGAAAACAGCCGAATGAGCAGAAATGACGGCAATAGTGTGGATATTGAGGTGGAAATGGCTGAACTTGCCAAAAATACTATTTATTATAATGTGATGACTAAACGAGCTGCCGGATATTTTTCTACTTTAAATCAGGTTATTCAGCAGGGAGGTAAATAATAATGTTTAAAGGAATAGATATTAGTGCTTCTGGTCTTACAGCTCAGAGGCTAAGAATGGACACAATCTCTTCTAATATTGCTAATGCCGAAACAACCAGAGATGAGGATGGCAATACATACAGACGGAAAATTCCTATTTTTAAAGAAAAGCTGGAAAATCAGATGGGTTCGGGTCTCGGTTCTACTGCCGGTGGTTTTGAATCTGCAGGAGTGGAAATTAGTGAAATTTCAGAAGACCAATCTCCTTTTCGGCTTGAATATCGACCTGAGCATCCTGATGCAAATGAAGAAGGTTATGTTGAACTTCCCAATGTCAGTGTGATGACCGAAATGGTTAATATGATAGATGCCAGCAGGGCATATGAAGCAAATATTCAGGCGATTTCTAATTATAAGAGTATGGCAAACAGTGCTCTAAACATCAGCACTTAATTAAGGAGTGAAAAAGATGGAGATTAATCCTGTTAAGTTCCAGAGTGGATTCGAAAATTTCTCAATACAAAAGGAAGAAAAAAACAAAAATGTTCAGGCTTTCTCAGATCTATTTAGAGAAAAATTGAACGAAGTTAATCAGCTGCAGAAAGATTCGCAGGCCGTGACAGCCAGTTTTGCCGCTGGAGAAACTGATAGTGTGCATGATGTAATGATTGCTGCTGAGAAAGCAAAATTAGCAGTCAATCTAACAACCGCAGTTCAGACCAAAGTAATTGATGCATATAATGAAATTATGCGTCTGCAGGTTTAATTTAAGATGATAGAACAAAGAGCATTTACGGAAGAGGTATAATGATGGCCGAATTTTTGACAAACTATAAGGAAGAAATTCAGGATACATGGCAAAAATTAAATAAAAACATTCAAATTATAATTATTATTCTCACAGTATTAATGACCGGAGCTTTTGGCTATCTTATCTTCAGGGGAACTTCTACCAGTTATCAGCCTCTTTTTACCAATCTTTCAACAGATGATACAGCTGCAATAGTTCAGAGACTGGATGAAAACAATGTGGATTATCAGCTTGGGGGGGATAATGGTAATACAATTTTAGTTCCAGAAAGTCAGGTTCACAGATTAAGACTTGACATGGCATCAGCTGGTCTTCCTGACCAGGGTGTTGTTGGCTTTGAAATTTTTGATAATAGTGAATTTGGTACAACTGAATTTGAAAGGAAGGTCAATTATTATCGGGCTCTGGGAGGAGAATTGAGCCGCTCTATTCAGTCGATTTCGGGAATAGAATTTGCTCGAGTTCAGATTACTCCTCCGGAGGAAAGCCTATTTTTAGAGGAAGAAAAATCAGCAACTGCTTCAGTAATGGTCAAACTTGAGCCTGGTTATAATATGAGTGCAGAGCGGGTAAATGCTGTTCAGAATTTGGTTGCAAGCGGGGTTCAGGATTTACCATTATCAGAAGTAACAATTGTTGATACAAATGGTAATCTATTATCTCAACCCTCTGGTCCAGATAATAATCAGTGGTCTGATCCACAGAATTTTGCAGTGCAGCAGGAATTTGAGTCTGCTCTTAAGAATGATTTAAATTCACTTTTAACTAAGGTTTTAGGACCAAACAACTTTGCAATTCAGGTAAATGCCAATTTAAACTTCGATCAGCGGCAGGCAGAAAGCAAAACCTATTCGCCTGTGATTGATGAGAGTGGAATTGTCCGTAGTGAGGAAATTAGCACTGAAAGCCAAAAAAACGGGACAAGTGGAGGTGCACCAGGAACTGATGCAAATATTCCACAGTATCAGGGTGAGGGCACGGAAGAAAGCAGTACTTATGAACGAAAAAATACTATTACAAATTATGAAATTAATGAAAGAATAGAAAAACATGTCTATGCACCCGGTGAAGTAGAGCGTTTATCAGTTTCAGTAATCATTGATCAGAAGACTGACGAAGAAACTATTAATAAGATTAGAAATATTGTTGGAGCAGCAATTGGCTATAATGAGCAGAGAGGTGATGTTTTAAACATCAGCTCAATGGCCTTTGATGATTCTCTAGAAGAGGCAGCTCAGGAGGCGATGGCGGCTCAGGAAGCAACTGCTAGAAGACAGATGTATATTTATGGTGGACTTATATTATTAGTTTTATTATTAACATCTGCTTTAATAATTTACTTATACCGCAAAAAGCCAGCAGCAGATAGAGGAAGTAAAGTTGATCTTTCAGTTGAAGAAGACGAAGAAGAAATTAACTTATTTGAACCAGATGCTGATCAGAGAAAAAGAGCTAAGGTAAAGAATGAACTTGAAAATATGATTCATTCCGATCCAGAAAATGCAGCTAAACTAATCCGCAGCTGGTTAATTGATGAATAAATGTCAAAGGGGTTTTTGTTATGAGAGATGAGTTAACTGGAAAAGAAAAAGCTGCTATTTTGTTGATCTCACTGGGGCCAGATGTGTCTTCAGATATTTTTAAGCACTTAGATGATGAAGAGGTGGAAAAATTAACATTAGAGATAGCCAATCAAAATAAAATTGATCCTGAAACCAAAAAGAAGATTCAGGAAGAGTTTCTGCAGCTGCAGAAGGCAAATGACTATATTAATTCTGGTGGAATAAACTATGCCAAAAAAATACTTGAAAAGTCATTTGGAAAAGATAAGACCCGCAATATTATCAATCGTTTAACCGCAACTCTTCAGGTTCGACCCTTTGATTCAATTCGCAAATCAGATCCAACCCAGCTTTTAAACTTCATTCAGGGAGAACATCCCCAGACAATCGCTCTGATCCTTGCCTATATTAATGCGGAACAGGCTTCTCAGGTTTTATCCTCACTTTCACCAGATATTCAGAGTGAAGTAGCCAAACGAATAGCCGTTATGGATAGAACTTCTCCAGAAATTATCAAAGAAGTTGAGTCTGTATTAGAAAAGAAACTTTCTTCAGTTGCTGCCAACGAATATGCCAGTGCTGGAGGGGTTCAGTCGATTGTAGATGTTTTAAATCAGGTTGACCGCGGTACTGAAAAGAATATTTTAGATAAGTTGGAAGAAGATGATCCGGAACTGGTTGAAGAGATTAAAAAGAGAATGTTTGTCTTTGAGGATATTGTACTTCTTTCTGATAGAGCAGTACAGCTTGTGCTGCGTCAGGTGGAAACTCATGATCTTGCACTTGCCTTAAAAACAGCAAGTGATGAGGTTGAAAATATCATAACCGGAAATATGTCTCAGCGTGCAGCAGAGATGCTGGAAGAGGATATGGAATTTATGGGACCGGTACGAATCCGTGAGGTAGAAGATGCTCAGCAGCGAATTGTTAATGTAATTAGAGAACTTGAAGAAAGTGGAGAAATTGTTATAGCCAGAGGTGGGGAGAGTGAAGTAATTGTCTAAAGTTATTAAGGCATCTCAGGTTACAGGTAAATTTAAAATTAATCAAAATCCTAAGACTCTTTCATTCGAAAACAATAGTGAAGATCAACCATCTAAATCCGATAGTGAAAAGAAAAAAAGCAGAGTTATTAAAAAGCAAAAAAAAATTTTAAGTCAGGCAGAAAAAGATGCTCAAAAAATTATCAAAGAGGCAGAAAAAAAGGCAGAAGCAGTTATTAAAGAAGCTGAAGCTGAAAAAGAAAAAATACTTGCCGAAAAAGATGAAATTTATAAGTCGACTAAAAATGAAGCCAGAAAAGAAGGTCTGGCAGATGCTAAAGCTGAAATCGAAAAAAAAGAAAAACAGTTAGCAGAATTAATTTCCAGTTTTGAAGAGGAGCTTACTCGCGAAAAAAGCAGGCTCCGAAAAGATGTTATTGAACTGGCTGTAAAAATTGCCAGTATTGTAATAGATGTTAAGTTAGAAACTGAGCATGATATGATTAATAATATTATTTCGGATATGCTGAGCAAAGTAGATGACAATCATCGCGATATTGTGGTCAGAGTTCATCCACAGCTACTGCCATATATTGAAGAAAATCGTTTTTATCAGCATATTAATCAGAAAAACATTGACTTTGTTGCAGATCCGGAGCTTAGAAAAGGTGACTGTGTGGTTGAAACCAATCTTGGAGGTAAAGAAGGCAGTCTGGATCATAAACTTGATTTAATTAAAACTGAACTATTAAAAGAGGTAGAACAGCATGATTGATCTGGATATGACAAAATTAGAAAGTAAACTTAAGGATATAAATATGACCAGAAATTTTGGCCATATTAATCGAGTTATCGGCCTGGTTATTGAATCTATTGGTCCCCAGGCTTCTATAGGTGAACTCTGCCTGATTAAAGGTGAGCAGGGTGATATTAAAGCCGAAGTAGTTGGCTTTGATGATAACAAGGTTTTAATGATGCCAATTGGAGAAATGGAAGGGATTAAGCCTGGAGCTAGAGTAGTAGCTACTGACCAGAAATTGAAAGTTAAAGTCGGCAGAGAACTTCTCGGTAAAATTATTGACGGCAGTGGAAACATAATCAATGATGCCGAGCTCAGTGGCTTAAATGAAGTTCCTGTTAACCGCAAACCGCCCAACCCATTAACCAGAGAAAGAATTAAAGAACCTCTGTCACTGGGAGTACGCTGTATTGATGGCTTTTTAACCTGTGGTAAAGGCCAGCGACTGGGTATTTTTGCCGGTAGTGGTGTTGGTAAATCAACCCTGCTTGGAATGGCGGCCAGGAACACAAATGCCGATATAAATGTAATTGGTCTGGTAGGTGAGCGTGGCCGGGAGGTCAGAGATTTTATAGAAAAAGATCTGGGGGAAGAAGGTTTAGAACGTTCAATTGTGGTAGTTGCTACTTCAGATCAACCTGCTTTATTAAGAGTAAAGGCAGCAAACATTGCAACTGCGATTGCTGAATATTTTAGAGATCAGGGCGAAGATGTACTGCTGATGATGGATTCAGTTACTCGAGTTGCCATGGCTTTACGCGAAGTGGGGCTGGCAATTGGTGAACCGCCAGCAACCAGAGGTTATCCACCTTCTGTTTTTGCTGAACTGCCCAAATTACTTGAGAGAACCGGAACCAATGATCAGGGGTCAATTACTGCCCTCTATACTGTACTGGTTGAGGGTGATGATTTTAATGAACCTGTTTCTGATACGGTTAGAGGTATTTTAGATGGCCATATTTCCTTATCCAGAGAGCTGGCTGAAGCCAGTCATTATCCTGCTGTTGATGTTTTAAGTAGTGTCAGTAGAATTATGGAGGATATAGTGAGTGAAGAGCACAGCCAGGCGGCAGCCAGACTGCAGAAGTTAATTGCAACCTACAATCAGTCTGAAGATTTAATTAATATTGGCGCCTACGAAAAAGGGTCTAATCCTGAGGTGGATAAGGCAATAGATAAAATTGACGAGATTAATAATTTTTTAACTCAGGGTATTAATGAGGAAGCCAGCTACGAAAAGACTGTAAATCAGTTAATTAAAATAGCTAACAATTAGTCATAGAGGTGGCTGAAAGATGAAGGGATATAAATTTAAGTTTGAAAAAATCTTAAATTTAAGAATCAGACAGGAAGAACAGGAAGAAGATAAATATCTACTTTTAAAAAAAGAGCTGAATGATATTAAAAATAAGATTGAATCATTAAAATCAGAAAAAGAAAATGTTTTTGAGCATTTAAGAGATCAGGAAAACGATCTTGCTCTAAATATCAGCCTCAGGCGTTATTTAAAAGAGCTGAAAGCTAAAGAACAGACGGCTCTCAGTGAGAAATCAGAAAAAAATGAAGAAGTATCCGAGCAGCTTGAAATTTTAATGGAAAAGAAAAAAGAAAGAAAGACTTTGGAAAAATTAAAAGAGCAGGAAATCAAAAAATTTGTCAAAGAGTTTTTAGAAGATGAGCAAAAAGAGCTGGATGAGCTTGGAAGATACTATTCTATGGGTGGTAGATAAATTTGATAAAAAAGATTTTATTTTTTTTAGGATTATTTTTAATATTATTTGCTATGTTGTCCTGGTCTTTTGATGCCCTGGGAATAATTGATATTAAAACAACTGTGAGTAATATAGCAAACAGCACACCTGTTGTTAAAGATTATATAATTACTCAGGAAGAACTGGACACATTGAAAGAAGAAAACTCTTCTTTAAAAAGTACAGTCTCCGAAAAGGACAGTCAAATTGCAGAATTGAAGGCTCAGATAGAAGATTTAAACCAGAAGCTGGCGGAAAGAGAAGACCTGTTTGCAGATTTAGAATCAGAATATCAGGCTTTAAGAACTGAGGAAGATAATCGCAAGACCAGATTAGCAAAAATTGCAGATATCTATCGCAGAATGGAGCCAGAAGCTGCAGCAGCTGTAATTCAGGAGCTGGAAGATAATCTGGCTGTTGAGATTTTAAGACGATTGAAAGAAGAGCAGGCAGCTTTGATTTTTGAGTCTATGCCCCAGCAGCAGGCTGCAAAATATATCAGCCAGCTGGGTTTAGAATAAATGGGTCTGATTAATATTTTAGACCCGAGTGAATATTTTAAATCATCCTAAAAAGGAGGTGAATAAATGACAGAAGCGGTATTAAATAATATGATTCAGACTTCTAATCAGAATTATTTTCCAGAGAAGAAAAATATACCATCTGGTAATTCAAAAAGTTTTTCTGAGACAATGCGCAAAATTAACCAGCGCTCAGAGAAAACGAAAATTGGTTCCAATAGAAGTTCTGAGGATGTCAGAGAGAAAAGTTTCACTCTGGACAAAGAGGAATTCTTTAAAAAATTAAAAGAAGTTCTCAATAAAGATCATAAAGATGTTCCAGCAGAACTGCTTTCAATGCTGCAGAGCGGCGTTTTAAGTAAAGAACAGGAAGCAGTGCTGGGTAAGCTGATGCTCAATTTAAAAAACAACAAGCTAAATATCTCAGATCTCAAATCATTATTAGAAAAAAATCGCACTGACCTATCTGCAGAAAATCAATCTGAAGCAGAAATTGAATTTGAAGTTCTAAATCCTGCAGATTTAGAGAGAGTTTCTCAGCTTTTAGCTAAGGAAGAGCTTCGCTTATCTGAGGTAGAGAGTGCAGAGCTTCTAGGTGAAGTTAACAGGCTGCAGGAATTGCTTGCTGATGGAGCTGCTGATAAGGCAGGAATTGAGTTGGATAAAAAATCAGAAGCTGAAGACCTAAATAAAAGTCTGGCTGATTTAATTTCTACTTTAAAATCAGCTGAACTTGATGAGGCCGCGCTGGCTAAAATTTCAGAACAGGCAGAAGCAAATATGCCTTTATTAAGCCAATTAACTGGTTCAGAAAGTCTTGATTTTTCAGCTTTAGATACTGATTTTAATTCTTCTGCTGCTGATTCATTATTTACAGAACTCAGTGCCCAATTAAAGGAAATGCTTGCAGAGGAAAATTCAAAGACCGCTGTTTCTCAAACTGAAGTTAAACCTGACCTAATTATTTCAGATATTTTTTCTTTAAATTCTGATCCGGGTTTTAATTCAGGGACAAAATTAGAAGCTAATAATCAAAATAGCTTTTTTGATCTTGATAATTCAAATCTGCTTTTTAATTTTGAACAGAATAGTCAGGAGTTGAACGGTGATTTCAGCTCAGAGCAGTTCAGTTTAAGTAAAGATAGTGCTCAGATTGCTGAGAGTGCAGATTTAAGATCTCAGGTAGTTGAGCAGTTTAGAGGGGAGTACTCTCCCGAAACAAAGGAGATGCGACTTCAGCTGAAACCGGAGTCTCTTGGTAAAGTTGATATCAGCCTATCATATGATAATGAGCAGTTAACAGGTAAGATGCTGGTTGAGAGTGAGCTGGTCAGAGCTCAGCTTGAAAACAGCTTAAAAGGATTAAAATCTGATCTGCTTAAACAGGGTATTAATATTGAGCAGTTTAAGATCGAGGTTGCTAAAAAAGCACCACAGCAGGTTGAAAAACAGAATGGATTTGATCTGGATGATCAAAATTCTGCTTTTAGTGACGGAGAAACCGGCCAGAACCAGGAATATGAACAGCGCCAGTTTTTTCAGGGACAGTATTATGTTCAGCGCAACTCTGGTGGTAGTGGCTTAGACAGTGAAGGTATAATAATGAGACAGCAGGAAATAATAAATAGAGCAGCTTTTTCTAATGATAAAATTAATCTGCTTGCTTAAAGGAGGTAATTAAATGTCTGAAGTTGCTGGTGTAACAGCCGCTCAAAACACTCAATATGAAAAGGAAACACAACGGGAAGGTTTGACCGGTAATAATAATCTGGGTCAGGATGCTTTTTTTAAGCTCTTAATCACCCAGCTTCAAAATCAGGATCCACTTAATCCAATGGAAGATCGTCAGTTTATATCGCAGATGGCGGAATTTTCTTCTCTGGAAAAAACAGAAAAACTCTACTCGCTGCTGGAAAAAAAATTAAGTTCAAATCAGGTAATTGATAATAGTAATTTGATTGGTAAAGAAATTACAGCAGATGTGGAAGGAATTGAATTATCCGGTATTGTTAGTGCAGTAAAATCTTCCAGTGATAAAATTTTAGCAGTACTGAAGAATGGATCGGAAATTGAAATTAATAATATAACTCAGGTAAAAAATGTCAAAGCTTAAATTAAAAAGAGGTGTTAATGATGGATAACAGATTACAGATAAATCAACCTATACAGCCTCTGCGGAAAACACAGCAGCAGAATAAAGCTGTCCAAAAAAATAAAAAGACTGATTCTCCTTCGTTTAAGGATATACTGGGAGAAAAAATGAATGGGATGGGTAAACTTTCCTTTTCCAAACATGCACAGAAGAGAATTAACTCTCGCTCTATTCCAGTTTCTAAAGTTGAGATAGATAAGCTGAATAGTGGGGTGGAAAAAGCTCGAAATAAAGGAGCCCGTGATTCTTTAGTGATGGTAAATAAGGTGGCTTATATTGTGAGTGTGGAAAACAACACAGTTGTGACAGCTGTAGATGAGGAAAGCATGGAAGATAATGTGTTTACTAATATTGACAGCGCTGTGTTTATGAAATAGGAATTATAAAAACGAAGCAGATAAAAAGGAAAAATTAGCATAGATTAATTGATTTATTTTAAGCTAAAAAAAATAATAATTAGCTTAAAATCGGATATGAGCTGGACCTTTTTCAGGAAGCTCTGTTCTGCTGTCGATAACAGTGGGACTCCGATAAATACTGAAGGAGGAAAAATTATATGTTGAGATCGATGTATGCCGGTGTGTCAGGATTAAATGCACATCAGCAGATGATGGATGTTACAGGAAATAATATTGCCAATGTAAATACAGTCGGCTTTAAAAGCAGTCGGGTTACTTTTAAAGAAATGTTAAGTCAGACAATTCAGGGGGCTTCTGCACCCCAGGGTAATCGAGCTGGTACTAATCCTCAGCAGGTTGGACTTGGTGTTGGAATTGGAAGTATTGATACTGATATGTCTTCTGGTAACCTGCAGTCAACTGGAAAAACTTCTGATGTTGCAATTCAGGGAGATGGATTTTTTGTCCTGAGAGATGGAAGTAATCAGGTTTATTCTCGAGCGGGAAATTTAAACTTCGATGCACAGGGAAGGTTATATTCTTCCAGTACCGGAATGTTAGTTCAGGGTTGGATGGCAGATGCCAATGGTGATTATGGTGATTTTAATGCTCAGAATATCGGCGATGTAACCTTAAAGCAGGAGATAAATGCCCAAGAAACTGATAAGGTTAGTTTTGGTAAAAATCTTGATGCCTCGATAGAAAACAAACTGCAAATCATTGAGCAGAGTTTAGGAAACGATTTTGCTTTAACTATTGAAGAAACTTCTAGTTTTAATGTCTGGGATGTTAAAATAAGTAATGGAACTACCTCTTCACCAACCAAGCAAATCACTTTAAATCCTGATGGGACTATAAAAACTAATGCCTCAATTAATATTAATACAGATGGTAATGCCGGGGATGAAACTTATACTTTTGATGATACAAATGGTTTAGTTATCAATGAAACTAGCACAGGTACAAATCAGGTTGGCAATCTAGAATATGCTCAAAATGCTCAGCGGAAATTATCTGTAGATGTTTTTGACAGTCAGGGTGCAAAACATACTGTCCAGATGCAGCTGGAAAAAATAGCTAATAATGAATGGCAAATTGGTAACTTATCTGTTGATGGTATTCAAACTACTTCTTTAAATTATTATAAGAGCCATGTTATTGAATTTGATTCTGAGGGGAATGTTAAAAATGGTGGTAATCTTGATTTATCATTCACACCTGCCGGAACTGCTGAGTCACAGACTGTAGCACTTAATTTCAGTGATATGACTCAATTTGCTGGTGATATGACAGCCAACTTTACAAATGTTAATGGATATAAAGCTGGTGCTTTAGAATCCTTCTCTTTTACAGAGACAGGGGATGTAGTTGGTTCTTACAGTAATGGATTGACTCAGACTCTGGCTAAATTAGGTTTAGCTAATTTCTCTAATCCTTCTGGTCTGCTGAGGCAGGAGGGGGTTTTCCAGACTACAAGTAACTCTGGAGACCCAGAATTGGGACCTGCTGCTCAGGGTGGTTTTGGTTCTTTAGCTCCGGCAACACTTGAAATGTCTAATGCCAACCTTTCTCAGGAGTTTACAAATATGATTACAGCTCAGAGAGGTTTTCAGGCTAATTCAAAGTTGATTACAACTTCAGATGAAATGCTGCAGACATTAGTGAACCTAAAAAGATAATTTGAATTAAACTATCAGGCTGAAATCTAATCAAGATTTCAGCCTGATAGATAATAATGATTTAATAAGGAAGTGTATGATGATTAAATTGACCAGGACTAGCGGCAAAGAATTTGTATTAAATGCTGAGTTAATATTAGAAATACAGGAAACACCAGATACTGTAATTACTCTAACTAATGGCAAGAAACTGCTTGTCATAGATTCAGCAGATGATATAATTAAAAAAGTAGTAAATTACCGTCAGAAAATAATGGCTGGAATTTCTAGAACAGGGGAGAGATCTTAAATGGATTTAGCGACAATAGTTGGTTTAGTAGCAGGAGCAATAATATTTTCACTGGTAGCTGTACTGGGTGGTAATGTAGTTATCTTTGTTAGTGTGCAGTCTGCCCTGGTAGTTCTCGGTGGTACCCTGGCCGGTGTAATGATCAGTTATACTTTTCAAGATTTAAAGAACATACCCAATCTTTTAAGGGTTTCCTTTCAGGATGACAAAATGGAATCCGAACATGTTATCGAAAACTTAGTTAATTTTGCAGAAAAAGCGAGAAGAGAAGGCCTTTTGGCCTTAGAAGATGACGCAGCAGAAATGGATGACGAATTTTTACAGAAAGGAATTCAGCTGGTAGTTGATGGTACAGATCCCGAATTGGTAAGAAATATTCTGGAAACAAAACTTACTTTTTTACAGGAGAGACATGCAAAAGGTAGAGGTATTTTTGCTACAATGGGTCAGCTGGCACCTGCTTTTGGGATGATTGGTACTTTGATTGGTCTGGTGCAGATGTTAAGTCAGCTTGATGATCCTAATCAACTTGGGTCTGGTATGGCTGTAGCTTTGATCACCACTCTTTATGGTGCATTACTTGCTAACTGGATTTTTATTCCCCTGGCTAAAAATTTAGAAACTCAGAGTAACCATGAGATTCATGTAAAAGAAGTTATTATCGAAGGTATTCTTTCCATACAAGCTGGAGAAAATCCACGGATTGTTAAAGAAAAACTGCATGCTTTCCTCTCAGAAGGTGAAAAAGAAGAAGTTGAAGCCAGAATAAATGAAACAGGAGAGGTGGGTGCTGCAGAAAATGCCTCGTAATAATAACAACAACAATAATAATGATAATGAACCTGGTTCTCCTGCCTGGATGACAACCTTTGGCGATATGATGACTCTACTTTTGGTATTTTTTGTTCTTCTTTATTCTTTTTCTACCATGGATGTAGAAAAATTTAAGGGATTTATTTCTGCCCTGCAGAGTCAATTAGGAGTCTTAGAAGGTGGCCAGACAATAACTTCCAACCCAAATATTGATGCCGGAACTTTAGGAGAAGATTATGCACAGGCTCCCCAGAATATTCAGCAGATAATGAGGGAATTAGATAATTATATAGAAAGTAATAATTTAGGAGATCGAGTTAATGTCGAAAATAAGCGAAAAGGACTTGTAATCAGCTTAACTGGGGAGATACTTTATGAGCTGGGAAGAGCCAGAATTAGGGAACAGGGAAGAGAAGTACTGGCTATGATCTCTGATATTTTAAAAGATATACCAAATGATATTATGATTGAAGGACATACTGATAATCTACCGATTAGAACAGATGAATTTCCATCTAACTGGGAATTATCTACGGCAAGAGCAGTTAATGTGATAAAATTTTTGATAGAAGAAAGAGGTTTTGATCCAGCCAGGCTTTCAGCTGCAGGTTATTCTGAATATAGACCGGTAGCAGAAAATACTTCACCGGAAGGAAGAGCAGAAAATAGAAGGGTTGAAGTGGTTATCTTAAATTCTCAGTATACTGTTAATAATGGAGTTGAGGTTGAAAATAATAATCAGGCTAATCTTCAAAATTCGGCAGCTGAGACAGAAATAAATGATAGATCAGCTAAGGATCAAAATGACAGCACTGAGGAAGGAGGAAATATAGATGGCTGAGGAAGGACAGATGAACTTTAAAATGCTGGCCTTAATTATAGTTTTAGTAATTATTATAACAGGGGTGGCAAGTTTTACTTTTTTCACTTATTTTTCAGTGTCCAGCGATGAAGATAACAAAGATGAAATTCAAAGTGTAGAAGATATTCGCCCCACATATAATGCCGGTAGTTATACAGTAAATATTTCTAATAACAATCAGATTAATTTTGTGCGGGCGACTTTAGTATTTGAGCTCGAAAATGCTGAACTTAAAAAAGAACTTGAAAAACGTAAACCTCAGATTAGAGACAGGGTAATCTCTACCTTAAGAGCTCAAAATAAAGAAATATTAGAAGAGCCTGGTTCAGATACAATCAAAGGAATTATTAAAGAGAAAATTAATGGGCTATTAATTTCAGGTAAGATTACAAATGTCTGGTTTACAGAACTGGTTGTACAGTAGGGAGGATAAAAGATGGCTGATGTATTAAATCAAAATGAAATAGATTCTCTGCTCTCTGCAATTAGTGATGGTAGTCTTGATGTAGAGGAAGCTAAAGAACAATCCGAAGAAAAAGAGGTCAAAGACTACGATTTTCGCCGACCTGATAAGCTTTCTAAAGAGCAGATGCGGACACTACAGATGATTCACGAAAATCTATCCAGATTATTTACAACAACCCTATCTACTAAACTTCGCAGTATGGTTAACTTTGAAGTAGCATCAATTGAACAGCTTTCTTATTCTGAGTTTATTCACTCTTTACCCGAACCTACAATTATTGGAATAAATAACCTGGAACCTCTTGATGGTCAATTTATTTTTGAGATTAATCCTGAAATTGGTTTTGCAATTATTGATAGACTCTTTGGAGGGTTTGGTAATCCAATCGATGAGGTGCGGTCATTTACAGACATTGAGCAGGTAGTAATAAAAAGGGTTATGAACTGGCTTCTAGAAGGCTTTGGTGAAGCCTGGGAAAACATTTCAAGTTTAAAACCAAAACTGCTTGAACTGGAATCAAACCCACAGTTTACCCAGATTGTTCCGGACAGTGATATGACAATTATTGTTACACTTTCAGCAAGAATTGGCGGTAGTGAGGGTTTAATGAACATCTGCCTGCCTTATATCATGCTGGAGCCGATAGTAAGTAATTTGAATGCTCAGTACTGGTTTTCGAGCACCAGAGAAAAACAGACTCCAGAACATATAGCAAAACTTCGTAAGCGTTTAAATGAAGCCCTGGTTGAAGTTGACGCTGTCTTAGGTAGTACTGAAATTACTGTAGAGGATTTTCTCTATCTACAGCCTGGAGATGTAATTCGTCTCGACAAAAAAGTTGAGGAAAATGCCGAGCTAAAAATTGGCAGCAGACGAAAATATGAGGCAGTTGTTGGTAATAAAAACAATCATAAAGCAATACAGATAATAGGTGTAGCCGAAAACTTGTTAGAGGAGAGTGAAGACGATGACGAATGATGGTAATTTTTTATCACAGGATGAAATAGATGCTTTAATGAATGATCAGGAAGATGAGGAATCTGCAGCAGCTGGCTCAGATGATTTTAACTTAAATTCAGAGGAAATTGATGTTATTGGAGAAGTAAATAATATTGCGATGGGCTCCTCTGCTACAGCTCTCTCAACACTGCTGGATGAGAAAGTTGATATTACAACTCCGGAAGTTGATGTTAAAACTTTTCAGCAGCTGATTGAAGAATATGATCGGCCCTGTGTTTTAGTAAAAGTTGAATATGTTGAAGGGATAGAGGGTTTAAGCCTGCTGGTTATTGATACCGAAGATGCTGCAGTTATTGCGGATCTAATGATGGGTGGAGATGGTCTGGAGGGTATGGACCAGGAGATGTTAAACGAGATATCGCTCAGTGCAGTTGGAGAAGCCATGAACCAGATGATGGGAGCTGCTTCTACAGCAATGTCAAATATTTTGGATGAACTGGTTAATATATCTCCTCCAACAGCAGAATTTATAGATCTGGATGATGTTATTGAAGAGGGAAGAGACTGGTTTGATCCGAACGAAAAAATTGTTGTCACTTCTTTTAAGCTGAAGGTTGGAGATGTAATTGATAGCAGTTTTAAACAGATTTCTTCTTATAATTTTGTTAAGGATCTGGCTGATTCTCTGCTCCATGGTAATACAGGTTTGATGGATAATACTATTGATGAAGAAGAAATTGAAGAAGAAGTAAAAGAAGAAGTTGATACTTCAGTTAAAGAAGAATATCAGGAAACAGCAGGTTCTCAGAGCTCTCAGGGACAAAAAAACAAATCAGCTTCTCAGACTAATACTGGTGAAGCCGGGCGGTCTTCACAGCAGAGAAGAGAACCGCAAAATAGAAATATTGAAAGAGAAGAAAAAGTTGATGTTCAGTCAGCACAATTTCCCGAATTTAGTCAGTCATCTACACAGCCCTTACCAAATAATATGGAATTAATTAAAGATGTACCGCTGGAAGTTACAGTAAGGCTGGGTAAAACAGTTATGAAAATTAGAGATATTCTTGATCTTGGGGATGGCTCTATAATTGAGCTTGACAAGCTTGCTGGAGAACCAGTAGATCTTTTGGTTAACGGAAAGCTGGTCGCAAAGGGAGAAGTTGTTGTTATTGATGAAAACTTTGGCTTTAGAGTTAAAGACATAATTAGTCCCGCTGAACGACTATCAAAGATATAGGCTGGTGATATAATGAATTATCTCTGGGAAACCTTTAAGATTACTTTTTACCTTGTTTTAGTAATTGGCTTTATTTTAGCAATTTATTATCTTTTGAAAAACAGATTTAATTTAACCAATTCCAGGCAGATGGAAATAATTGATACAATGCGGTTGGCCAATGGAGAGACAATTTATCTGGTTAAGGTTTTTAACGAAATTGTAATGCTTGGTGGTAGTAAAGAAGAATTAAATTATTTGCGAAGCTGGCCGATCGATCAGTTAGATTTCGATTTTAATGATTTGAGAAAAGAAAAAGGGAAAAAAGGAGATTTTAAAGATAAGCTAAAAAGTATTCTGGCTAAAGATAAAAGTTCTAACAGCAGTGATCAGGATGTTTAAAAGATTATTTTTAATTGCTCTGGTAATATTATTGTTATTTAATTTCAGTTTTTCTGTTTCAGCTCAGGATTTTAATATTCCAAATATTTCTTTTCAAATTGGAGATGAGGGAGCTGAAAATCAGGGGGATGATTTAGTTTTATCACTTCAAATTTTACTCCTGCTGACAGTTTTATCTCTTGCTCCGGCAATCATAATACTTTTTACATCTTTTACCAGAATCATAATTGTTTTTTCAATATTAAAGAGGGCACTTGCTTTAAATAATATGCCGCCCAACCAGGTTTTAATTGGAATTGCAATATTTTTAACTATATTTATTATGTCTCCTGTCTGGCAGGGGGTAAATCAGAATGCTCTTCAGCCCTATCTTGCTGATGAAATAAGTCTGGAAGAAGCTTATCAGAATACTATTTCTCCAGTTAGAGAATTTATGTTTAATCAGGTTGATGAACGTTCACTGGCACTATTCACTAACATTGCGGAGATTGAGCGACCGGAGACCAGGGAAGACCTTCCAACATTTGTTTTAATTCCCGCTTTTTTAGTTAATGAGATTAAAATAGCCTTTCAGATTGGATTTTTATTATATATTCCATTTTTGATGATAGATATGATTGTAGCCAGTATTTTAATGTCGATGGGTATGATGATGTTACCACCGGTTATTATCTCATTACCGTTTAAAATTTTACTATTTGTTCTGGCAGATGGCTGGCATCTTTTAATTGGTTCTTTAATCGAAACTTTTTTCTAATTAATTAAAAAAACTTATTTTTAATTGCTAATTTTAAATAATTTGGGAGTTGAAGCATATGGGAGAAGCGGTAGTTCTTGATATTGGAAGACAGGCCTTATATACTGTTATTATTGTTGTTTTGCCAGTTCTGGGAGCGGGTTTGATTACCGGTCTTTTAGTTGCTATTTTTCAGGCTACAACTCAGATTCAGGAACAGACACTGGCCTTTGTCCCCAAAATATTTGCTGTACTGGCTTCGATAGCTTTTTTTGGTCCCTGGATAATGACAACTGTTGTAGAGTTTGTGCAGGAACTTCTGCAGAATATTCCTACCTATATTAGTTAGGGGCTGATTATAAGTGATAGATGGATTAATGATTAACGAACATATTTACCTATTCTTTCTAATTTTGAGCCGCTATCTGGGAATGATGCTTTTAACCCCCATATTTAGCAGTCGAGTAATATTATATCAGATTAAAATTTTAGTAGCGGTGAGTCTGGCTGTTCTTACATTTCCACTTGTAGTAGGGAATTATCCTGCAGTTTATCCGGACAGTAATTTGCTGGTGATTATTGAAATTATCAGTGAAGCAAGTATTGGCCTTTTTATGGGCCTGGCTGTTTTTCTAGTTTTTTCTGCAGTCCAGTTAGGTGGTCAAATTGTTGATATGCGGATGGGTTTCAGAATTGCCAATGTTGTTGATCCGTTTAGTGGAGTAGATTCACCGGTGATTGGACAGCTGAAAAATATTTTTGTAACTTTAATTTTTCTGGCTTTAAATGGTCATTTGCTTTTAATCAAACATCTATATCAGTCATTTGAGATTATTCCTCCTGGGCGAGTTAATTTTTCTTCAGAACTCTGGCAGTATTTTTTTAGAAGAAGTGCTGATATGTTTCTACTTGCAGTTAAGATTGCTCTGCCGATAGCTGGAGCTATCTTTTTTATTGACATTATACTTGCTTTTCTGGCAAGATCAGTACCACAGATGAATCTATTTATAATTGGACTACCAATTAAAATTATGGCTGGTTTGATTTTGATATTTGTTTTAATGCCGGTTTTAAACCACTATTATGCAGAAATATTAATGGATGTCATTAATGAAATTCCGGCTCTCTTTAAATTGATTGCACCCTAGTTTTACTGTGATTTGAAGGAGTATATTAGATTAATAATATTTTTAGCTTATTATAAATTGAACTGAAGGAGATAAAATTATGGCGGATAATGGAACTGGTGAAAAAACAGAAGAAGCCACGCCCAAACGGAAAAGAGAGGCCAGAGAAGAAGGTAATGTGGCCAAGGGAAAAGAAATAAGTCAGGCTTTTACGCTGCTGGCAAGTTTTATGTTTCTTTATTTTTTAATGCAGCAGATATTTTTTGGTGTACTTAATCAACTTCAGTATTATTTTAAAAACTTAATTGTCAGACCGTTTACAATTAATATGGCTTTTAATATTTTATATGATGCTTTTTTTTCAGTGGTAGAAACTATTTATCCAATTATGATAGTTACTGCTGCAGCAGGAATTTTGGTCAATTTTCTACAAATTGGAGCTCTCTTTACAACCAAACCTCTGGTGCCTGATCTTAAAAAAATAGATCCGATTAAAGGTGCAAAAAACATTTTTTCACTCAAGGGGTTTGTTGAATTATTAAAATCATTATTTAAGCTGGCTGTGATTGCAGTTATTGCTTATCGTTTTTTAATGAATAATCTTAATATATTTGAAAATAGTATTCACCAGGGACTGGATCAGTCACTGGTTGCTATTGCTGGTTTGATTACCAGGATGGCTTTTGCAATTATTGCTGCTTTAGTAATTTTGGGAGTACTAGATTTACTTTATCAAAGATGGCAGCACAATAAGGATCTTAAGATGTCTAAATATGAAGTAAAACAGGAACGAAAAGAGATGGAAGGGGATCCCATGATTCAGCAGCAGCGGAAGCAGAGACAGCGAGAGATGAGTATGAATCGTATGATGTCTTCTGTCAAAGATGCTGATGTAGTAATCACTAATCCTACTCATATTGCTGTAGCACTGGAATATGATCTGGAGGATATGGAAGCTCCTGTGGTTGTGGCTAAAGGTGAAGATTTTATTGCTCAGAAAATAAAAGAAAGAGCAAGAGATGCAGAGGTCGAAATAGTTGAAAACAAACCACTGGCTCGTTCCTTAAATAAAATGACGGAGATTGGTGATCAGGTTCCGGTTGAGCTTTATCAGGCAGTGGCTGAAATCCTGGCAAAAATATTTCAAAATAGAAATTAAAGAGATTAATTTATTAATTGCTATATTTTGTTTTAATTTAGTCTGATAGTTGATATAATAAGAACAACTTGTTTTAAATTTTTTACTTATACTGGTGGAGGTTAATTTTATTAGTGGATAATACTGCAGCTTTTACAAATATAACAAAAAATATGGATATAATTTTTGCTTTAATGGTAGTTGGAATAATTGTAATGTTTATTATTCCCTTACCAACTATGCTTTTGGATATGCTGCTGGCTGCCAATATAACCTTTTCAATGGTTGTTATTCTGGTGAGTATTTATACCACAGAGCCACTGGACCTTTCAGTTTTTCCCTCTCTTTTACTTTTTGCAACTCTTTTTAGACTGGGGCTTAATGTTTCTACGACCAGATTAATTTTAGGTCAGGGTTATGCTGGAGAAATCATAATGAGTTTTGGTGATTTTGTGGTCGGGGGAAATTATGTTGTTGGTCTGATAATCTTTTTAATTTTGGTAGTTATACAGTTTGTTGTAATTACTAAAGGTGCAGAGCGAGTTGCAGAAGTAGCAGCTCGATTTACTCTAGATGCAATGCCCGGTAAACAGATGAGTATTGATGCTGATTTAAATGCAGGTATTATTGACGAAAGAGAAGCAAAAAGAGAAAGAGAAAAAATTAGACAGGAAGCAGATTTTTATGGAGCAATGGATGGTGCCAGTAAATTTGTAAAAGGTGATGCTATTGCCGGTATTATTATAACTTTTATTAATATTATAGGTGGACTTGTTATTGGAATGTTACAGCAGGGAATGGGTTTTGGCGAAGCTTCTCAAACATATATTCTTTTAACTGTTGGTGATGGTCTGGTTTCTCAAATTTCTGCACTTCTAATTTCTACAGCTACCGGTATGGTGGTCACCAGAGCTGCCTCTGATAATAATATGGGTAATGAGATGACGGAACAGCTTTTAAAACAGCCTAAAGCTCTTTTTATAGCTGCGGGAGTTTTATTAGTACTTGGCTTTGTTCCCGGTTTACCTACAATTCCATTTTTAGTGCTGGCAGTATTTATTGCTACTATGGCGTATTTAATTATCAGGACCGCTCAGGTTGAAGCTCCGAGAGAAAAGAAAAAAGAAAAAGCGGAGTTAAGCCCGGAAGAAAAACAGGAGATGAAGGAACAAGAAATAAAACAGCTGATAAAAGTTGATAAACTTGAAATTGAAGTTGGATATAACCTAATTTCGCTTGTTCTTCCCGAACAGGGTGGAGACTTTTTAGATAGAGTTGCCAATATCAGAAAGCAGATTGCTATGGAGCTGGGTATTATTTTACCACCGGTAAGAATTGTGGACAACTTACAGCTGCAGCCAAACACATATAAGATTAAGCTGCAGGGAGTAGAAATAAGCGAATACCAATTATTTGCTGATAAATATCTGGCTATGGATCCAGGTGATACTTTTGAAGATATAGAAGGAGTAGATACTGAAGAGCCCGCCTTCGGTACACCTGCTATCTGGATTGAGGCTGAACAGCGGGAAAGAGCTGAGATGGCAAATTACACAGTAGTAGATCCTGGTTCAGTCATGGCTACTCATTTAACTGAAATTATTAAATCTCATGCTTATGAATTGCTGGGCAGAGAAGAAGTCAAAAAATTAATTGATAATGTAAAAGAGGATAATCAGGCTGTAGTGGATGAACTTATGCCGGATCTTATGAATCTGGGAGAAATTCAGAAAATACTGCAGAATCTATTGTGGGAAAATATTCCAATAAAAAATCTGGTTTTAATTTTAGAAACTCTGGCAGATCATGCTGCTCGAACTAAAGACCAGACTATTTTGACTGAATATGTACGTCAGGGATTATCCCGACAGATCAGTAATCAGTTTACTGATGAGAATAACAATTTAAATGTTTTTACTATTGATCCGCAGAAAGAGGAAAAACTGGCCAATTCTCTGGAGCAGTCTGATCAGGGTAATTATTTATCTTTACAGCCGGCTGAGGCACAAAATTTAATTAATAGTATAGTTCAGCAGGCTAAGCAGTTATTAGAACAGGGAAGAGAGCCCATTTTATTGACTTCACCAATGATTAGAAGGCCAATTAAAGAAATGGTACATCGAACTTTCTCTGATCTAACAGTACTCTCTTTTAATGAGTTGGAATCTGATGTTGAACTTCAGGTTCAGGGGGTTGTTAATTAAATGAAAGTAAAAAAATATACTGGCGAAACAATGCAGGATGTAATTTTTCAGGTTAAGGCTGATCTGGGACCTGAGGCTGTTATTGTAAATAAAAGAAAATTGAAACAGGGTGGGTTTTTCGGATTTTTCGGAAAAGAGGTTTTTGAGGTAGTTGCTGCTTTGGATAGTAAAGAGTCTGATTCAGAGACTACAGTAAAAGAAGATAATAATGATGATATTGTTGAAATTTCAAACTATGGAAGAAAAACGAGGAAAGTTGAGAGAACTAAGATCCAGAAAACTGCAAGTAAAGATCCTGAAAATAAAAATGCAATTAAAGAATTTATAGATGATTTAAAAACTGCTGCCGGATCTGAAGTAGATGTAACAGAAAAAAAATCAGAGCAGCCGAAACAAACTAAAACCAGCAATCAGACTGTAGAGCCGGAAAACTCTTTTAAAAAAGAATTAAAAAATCAGCAGAATTTAACAGCTGCTCAAAAACTGCAGAATAAATTTGATCAAAAAAATCCAGGAAATAAAAATAAAAATTTAAATAATAGTAATCAATTATATAATTATCTGTTAGAGCAGGGAGTAGACAGCAGAAATGTTAATCTGTTTTTAAAGGAAATGGATATAAAAACAGCTTCAGCAGGTGAAAATAACTTTGAGAGTCGTTTAAAAGAATTTTTAGGAATTTATTTTGCTGAAAATGAGGCAATAAAATTAGATTCAGCTCAAAAAGTTGTTTCTTTTATCGGTCCAACCGGAGTCGGCAAAACCACAACTATGGCAAAAATTGCTGCTCACTTTGCAGTAGATAAAAATAAAAATGTTGGTTTAATTACAGCTGATACCTATCGGATAGCTGCAGTAGAACAGCTGCAGACTTATAGTAAAATTATCGATATTCCATTTGCTGTCTGTTACAGCAGTTCTAAGCTGGAAGAAATGATTGCAGGACAGTTTAGAAATTGTGATTTAGTTTTGATTGACACTCCGGGCAGCAGCTGGAAAGATCAGATTCAGTTAGGGCGACTAAAAGACTATGTTGATCACACTCTGGTAGATGAGGTCCATTTATTATTAAGTTTAAATACTAAAAGCAGTGATCTGCGCAGTATTATCTCTGAGTTTTCCAAACTTAAACCTGATAGAGCTCTGCTGACAAAACTGGACGAAACAAGTAGTTATGGAGATATAATAAATATTAAAGAGAATTATAACCTGTCGTTATCCTATTTAACTTGTGGTCAGGATGTTCCCGAAGATTTTGAAATAGCAGGAGCTGATCAGATATACAGTTATTTATTTGGTGATTTTTATGCGTAGTCAGGCAGCAAAATTAAAAGAAATAATGCAGGAAAAAAAAGAAAAGGTTGAGGTAAAGGAATTTGAAACTTCATCCACCCGGACCATAGCGATTGCCAGTGGTAAAGGTGGTGTTGGCAAATCAACCTTTACAGTTAATTTTGCCTATAATCTTAGCAAGCTGGACAAAGAAGTTCTAATTATTGACAGTGATATTGGGATGGCTAATCTCGATATTATGCTGGGAGTACAACCTAACTATGATATGGGACACCTTTTGCGGGGAGAATGCAGTCTGGAAGATGCTGTGATAGAAGGTCCCGCTGGAATTAAACTATTAAGTGGTATTACCGGTGATGATAGTTTTATTGATATTCAAAATGATGCTATGCAAAAATTAATTGATCTGGGAGATCAGATTGAAAAAAATTATGATTATCTCTTAATTGATCTGGGGGCTGGGGCAGCAAAAAGTATTGTAAATACAATCCTGGCTGCTGAAGAGTTGATCCTTCTTTTAACTACAGAACCAACCTCTGTTATGGATAGTTACAGTTTAATTAAAATTCTGGCCAATCACAAATATAATAAACCGATCAAAATGGTAATTAACCAGACTGAGGACGAAAAGGATGCTCAAAAAACTGCCAAAAGAATTATCAAGACAGTTAAAAATTATCTTGATTTAGATCTAACTTTAATTGGCAGTATAGCTCATGATCGAAAGATTAGTGCTGCACTGCGCAGACAAAAACCTTATTCTGAATTATTTTCTAATCGGAAAGCAGCCAGAGATTTTGAAAATCTGGCAAGAAAAATTACCGGTGCTGAAAAAGAACAGCAGGCAAAAGGTGTAAAAAGTTATTTTTACAAAATGGTTGGTTTTTTTAATAAACATGTTAAATAGTCGATGGAGTTGAGAATATGAAGGAATTAGAGGTTAATCAAAAACTTGAAATAGAAGTTTTATCAGGTTCCTATCAGGGAAACTATTTAAGTAAAGTAGCAGATTTTCTGGAGGCTGGAATTATAATTACAGGTCTCTATCGCGAGGGAGCACCACTTCCTCTTAGATTAGATCAGACAATTAATGTTTATTATACTACTGATCGGGCTGCTTATAAATTTAAATCTAAAATTTTAAAAAGAACCAATAAACCGATACCATTACTTTTAATTGAAAGAGCTGATTCGGTAACTCGAATTCAGAGGCGTGATTATTTCAGACTCGATGTTACCGGTACGGTTGATATATATAAGATGATGGATGACAAAAAATATCCAAAAAAAATTTCCGAAGCCAGACTGCTGGATATAAGTGGTGGAGGGATTCAAATGCAGTTAAAAAAGAAATTCAAAAAAAATGAAGAAATACTAATCAGTTTAAAAAATATTCTGCCACCAAAAGAATTTATTAAAGCAAAAATTGTTCGAATCCAGCGGGAAAATAATGAGCTCAACAACTATGGAGTTCAGTTTGTAGAAATTGAAGAAGAGCAGCGAGAACAGATAATACAGTGGATTTTTGCCTATCAGCGTAAAAGCAGAAAAAAAGGTTTGAGATAGATGTTAGTAAACTCGCTTATTATAGGGCTAATTACATATACAGCTGCAGTTATTTATAATTTAATTATACGACAAAGTTTGGAGTTGGTTTTTTTTCTGGGGCTCAAATTTTTAGTTTATTCAACCCTGATGACTTTTTTTCTGCAGCTCAGTTATTATTTAATTAAAGATTATAATTCAGGTGCTGCAACTGAGATAGAAAATTCGGAAGACGAAAATGGACAGCTAAATTCTGAATCGGAACTGAATGATCAGGGAGAAACAGCTACCGACTCAGAAGCAGGGCAGGAATTTGCTGAATCTGCAGTTGAAAATGAGTTCGATAATCAGGAGTTTTCAGCTTTTAACCCAGAAGAATTTGACTATCAGCAGGATAATAACTAATTAAAGGGAGATTATTATGGCTTTAGATAAATTACTCTGGAAAAAATACAGGCTAAATAATAATCAGCAGGCTAGAGAAGAGATTATCTTAAAACATCTGGGACTGGTAAGGTATGCTGTAGGTAGAATTATTATTATGCTTCCTGATCAAATTGAAGCTGAAGATTTAGAAAGTTATGGAATAATTGGTTTGATTGAGGCAGTAGAAAAATTTGACTATCAAAGAGGAGTTGAATTTTCTACTTTTGCTCTGCCAAGGATTAAGGGAGAAATTTATGATTATTTAAGAAGTAAGGACTGGCTTCCGGATAATATGCGAAGAGAATTAAAAAGAGTAGAAGAGCAGCGAGAAAATTTTAAGGCTAAAACCGGCAGAGAGCCAGATCAAAAAGAACTTTCAGAATTAACAGGAATTAGTGAAAATAGATTAAATACTATTGAAAGACACAGTCAGCTGGCTAATTGGATTTCACTGTCCCATGAATTTGATGGAGCTGAATTAATAGAATTAATTGCTGCTGATCTTGATCAGGCAGTTGATAGATTAACAGATCAGGAAGCTGTTGATTTGTTATCTAAAAAAATTGATTTGCTTTCTGAAAACGAAAAACTGGTTTTAACTTTATATTACTATGAAGAACTAACTCAGGTTGAAATAGCAGAAGTGCTAGAGTTGTCTGCAGCAAGAGTTTCTCAGCTGCATAGTCAGGCAATTCGACGCCTGCGGGGAATGCTGAGTAGATCAAAAGAATATTTTTTCTAATGAGAGGTAGGTAATTAAAAGTGAGTAAAGAGCAGTTTGATAGAAAAGACCAGAATTGTCTGCTTAAGTTTACAGAAGATGAAATATTATTGAAATTAAGGTTGGATAATAATCCAGATTTACTAGAGATTGAAGATTTTTTAGTAGAAAATAATATTATGGAAGCAGATTATGAAAAAATAAAAAAAGCACTAAGTAATGAGCAGGAAGAATGGTTTAAAATTGCTGAAAATATAAATTTGCCTTCCGAAGATGATAAAATAGAAATTGAAGTTTCTAATGATGGATTAAAAGTTTTATTAGATTTTACTCCGGGTAGAGATGGGAAGGAAATTAAATTTGGAGATTTAAAAGAGCTGCTGGCAGATAAGAATATTAGCTATGGAATCAAAGAAGAAAAAATAAAACAGGTTTTAAAAATTAGACAGCCGGTAAAAAGAGAAGTAATTGCTGAAGGGAAAGAACCTTTACCGGGAGAAGATGGATATCTAATCTATCATTTTGAAGAGAAGGAAAATAATATTGGTACTCTACGAGAAGATGGAACCATGGATTTTCATTCCAAAAATTTAATTAATAATGTTCGCCGGGGAGAAAAAATTGTAACAATGGTAGAACCAACCGCAGGCGAACCAGGAAAAGATGTTTTTGGAGAAGAAATTAAAGCTCCTGTTCCTAAGTCCGTAAAATTACCTCGTGCCAAAAACACTGTCAAAAAAAATAACAGCATTTATGCTGCTAAAGACGGTCAGATAGTGCGTAATGGGACAAAAATATCTATTAATCCTGTTTATCAGGTCAAAGGGGATGTAGACCTGGAAGAAGGTAATATAGATTTTGTTGGTAGTGTTAAAATTAGTGGTAATGTTAGAGAAGGTTTTGTTGTTAAAGCTTCTGGAGATATAGAAATTGCAGGAAATGTAGGTGCTGCAAAAATTGAAAGTGGAGGTAGTGTTTTAATAAAAAAAGGTTTTTTGGGCAGGAATAAAGGCGAAATTAATGCCAGTGGTGATGTAAATGCTCGTTTTGTAGAAAATGCTGAAATTAAAGCCAATAATGTAAGAGTACATGAGGCAATAATGCACAGTCATGTTACTGCTAAAAATAGTGTTATAGTAAGTGGAGGTAAAGGTTTAATTGTTGGCGGGCGGGTTATGGCCCAAAATATCATCGAAGCAAATATGATTGGCTCCAGTCTGGCAACAAAGACATATATTGAGATTGGGCTGGAGCCAGAACTGCGCAAGAAATTCAAAGCTGCCAAAGATGAGCTGGAGACAGTGGAGAACAATCTGGATAAGGTAATCAAAAGTGTAGATCTATTAAAATCAATGAAAGAAAAAGGAATCAAGTTACCAGCAAATAAGCGAGAAATGTTTTCTAAATTAAAAGCTACTAAAGATGAGCTGGAAGAAAGAAAATCAGAACTTGAGTCTGAAATTGAAGAACTGGAAGAACAGTTAACTGCATCTGAGGAGGCGGTTATAAAAGTTAATAACTGTATTTTCCCTGGAGTACAGCTTTTAAGTAGTAAGGATAAAATGATTATTCGCAACAAAATTTCGAAATGTGCCTTTACTGAAGTTAATAAGGAGTTAAGACAGAAAACTAATTTATAAGGAGGTGTTAAAATGATTAGAGGCTTATATACTGCCGCTTCTTCGATGAATGTGCTGGAGAAAAAGACAAATATTCGTTCCAATAATCTGGCCAATGTTAATACAGCCGGCTTTAAAAAATCAGAAGCTATCACTGCTTCTTTTCCCGAAATGCTTTTAAGCAGGATTGAAAATGGTAAAGCTGATAAGGAAATAGGTGAGTTGGCAACAGGTTCCTATGTGGAGCAGAGTTTTAAAGACATGAGTCAGGGGGTTTTTCAACGCACTGATAATTATTTAGATTTTGCTGTTGAAGGGAAAGGATTTTTTGTAATTGAAACTGATGCAGGCAACAGATACACTCGGGATGGTAATTTTACTATCAATTCTGATTCCGAGCTTGTAACCCAGAGCGGCAATTATGTGCTGGATAGTGCTGGAGAGAGAATTCAGCTTATTCCTGACCAGGATTTTAGGGTTAGTGCTGACGGACAGATCACTTTTAATAATGGTCTTCAGGGAGCACAGATTGCACTGATGAATTTTGAAGATGAGTCCCAATTACTGCAGCAGGGTGATAATCTTTATGCAGCTCAGGAAGGGGCAGTAGCTGTTGAAACTGACGCTGGAATTGCTCAGGGGTATTTAGAAGGTTCTAATGTTAAAATTGTAGAAGAAATGGCAAAAATGATTAAGACTACCCGGCATTATGAATCAAACCAGAAAGTCATTAGTAGTATTGATGAGACATTAAACAAAGTGATTAATGAAGTTGGACGGGCATAAATATTTTAGATTGAGAGCCGGACCTGAAAAGGAAGCTCTTACTGCTGTTGACTGAAAGAGACAGCAGTTTTCAATTAAATTTATTTCAGTCTGTCCACTTCCAAAAAAATAAATGAGGTGGAAAATATGATTAGTGCTTTATGGACATCAGCAACAGGAATGAATTCACAGCAGACTAATATCGATGTTATTTCTAATAACCTGGCCAATGTAAATACAAGTGGATTTAAAAAATCTAAAATTAATTTTGCGGATTTAATTTATACAAATATGAGAGAATCCGGGACACCAAATGCTCAGGGAGCAGAAATTCCGACCGGGATTGAGGTTGGTCATGGATCTAAAGTTAACAGTACCCAGAAAATATTTACTCAGGGAAATATTCAAAATACTGATAGTCCCCTGGATATGGTTATTGAAGGAGATGGCTTCTTTAGAATACAGCTGCCAGATGGGAATTATGCTTATACCAGAGATGGTTCCTTTAAACAGGACAGTAATGGTAATATAGTTACTTCGGATGGTTATCAGATAGACCCTGGATTTCAGATTCCACAGGAAGCGACAGAAATATCAATAACTTCCGATGGTACAGTAAATGCCAAAGTGAATGGTGAAAATCAACAACTGGGTCAAATTCAGTTATATCGTTTTGCCAATCCAGCCGGTCTTTCCAGTGAAGGAAGGAATCTTTATTTACAGACAGTTGCTTCCGGGCAGGCTATGCAGGGAGTTCCTGGAGAAGCTGGTTTTGGTACAGTAACTCAGGGCTTTTTAGAAATGTCAAATGTTAAAGTAGTAGAAGAAATGGTAAATATGATTGCAGCTCAGAGAGCATATGAGACTAACTCAAAGGCTATTCAGGCTTCGGATGAGATGCTGCAGACAGCTAATCAGCTGAAGAGATAATAAGTTGCTAACTATTGAATAAAGCAGTGGCCAGAGGTGCATAATTATGAAGAAAATAATTGTTTTTTTAACGGTGATCTTAACAATAATTATAACTACTAATACTGCTGCTTTTGAAATTGAAATACAAAAAGAAGTAGAAGTTAGTTCTGCCGAGATTTATCTGGGCGAAATTGCTCAAATTAAAGCTCCAGAGCTCTCTGATTCTGCTCTGAGTGAACTCAAAAATTTAGTTTTTAAATCTTCTCCCAGTCCAGGATATCAAAAAAGGCTGAGTCGAGTTCTTGTTGATTTAAGCATCCAAAATCTGGACTATAAAAAATCACAGTTTAAACTCCGGATGCCGGCAACAGTAATTGTTCGCCGTCGAAGTAGGGTGATTACCGAGGATGAGATTTCTAGGTTGGTTAAAGATTATTTAAAAACTGAGCTTGACTTTAAGGCTGAAGATATATTAATTGAAAGTAAAAGTTCTACCCATAATATTGAAATTGCAGCAGGTGATTATCAAATAAAGGTTGCTGAAAACCAAAATTTATCTCTGTCGGATATTAATCTAAAGCTTGAAATATGGCAGAATGATAAAAAAATACGAAGTCTTTTTTATCCTGTTAAAGTCAAACTGCTGCTTAAGGTGCTGACAGCAGATAAAAGTTTAAAAAGTAATTCAAAAATTAATAAATCGGACTTTTCAATTCGAGAGCAAAAGATTTCAGGTGATCCAGCAGAAGTTATTCAGAGCTGGTCAGAAGTCGATTTCAATAATGTTCAATTATCAAGGCGATTAAAAAAAGGTGAAATACTAAAGTCAAATTATTTAAAGACCCCCTATGTAGTAAAATGGGGACAAAAATTACATTTAAAAGTTGAAGTTAATAATATAAAAGTTTCTACCTTTGTAGAGGCTAAAGAAAGAGGAAAAATTGGTGAAATCATTACGGTTGAAAATTTAAACAGTGGTTATCAATTTCAGGTTGAAGTAGTTTCACCAACTGAGGTTAAAATGATCTCAGATTAAGAGAGGTGCAAATATGTATTATTTAGGTAAATTTAAACTGATTAGTATAGTACTTATAATAGTTTTTCTGGCAACTTCTGCTGCAGCTGCAGAATCACTCTGGAGCGATAATTCTAAAGGTTTGTACCAGGATTATCCGGAGTATGAAATGGGAGATATAATTACTGTAGTAATTGAGGAAGACGCTAGTGCTATTCAGAGCGCTAATTCTGATGCGAGTCAGGGTAGTGATTACAATGCTGAAGGAAGTGGATTTTTAGATTTTCTTCCTTTCTTTGATTTCAGTTATTCAGATTCAGAATCCGCAGATGGTCAGACTCAACGAAGTGGTACTCTGGAGGCAGACATAACGACTGAGGTAGTAGAATTACGAGAAAATGGTAATCTTAAAATTCAGGGAACAAAAAGGGTAAAAATTAATGGTGAAATTCAGACAATTATCTTAGAAGGAGTAATTCGACCACAGGATATTAATTTTGATAATGAAGTTTCTTCCAAAAGGGTCAGTAATGCAAATATAGAATATGAAGGGGAGGGTGTTGTTGGTGATAAACAGGACCCGGGAGTTTTAACTAGATTATTTAATTTTATTTTTTAGTATTTGAAAGAAGGGATAGTTTGTTTAATTTAATGAAATCGAAAGCTTTTGGAACTATATTTATTTCTATTTTTTTGCTGCTGATCAGTTCGACACTGACTGCAGCAGTTAATGATCCTCAGGTCGAAATTGGTAATATAACCAGGATTAAGGGACAGCGTGTTAATCAGTTAATTGGCTATGGTATTGTAGTTGGATTAAACGGAAGTGGTGATTCCAATAGAAGTCAGGCTACAGTTCAGAGTGTTGCCAATATGCTGCAGAATTTTGGTGTTAATGTAACAGATAATCAGGTTGCAAGCCAGAATATAGCTGCAGTTATGGTAACTGCAGAGCTGCCACCTGTGGCTCATAATGGTGACCCAATTGATATTACAGTAAGTTCGATTGGTGATGCTGATAGTTTACAGGGAGGAACATTATTATTAACACCTCTTCAGGCTCCAAATGGTGAAGTTTATGCTTCTGCTCAGGGTCCACTTTCTGTCGGTGGTTACAGTGTAGGCGGTAGTTCTAATTCAGAACAGCAAAATCATCCTACTGTTGGCAGAATACCTGGAGGTGCTCTGGTAGAAAAAGAAATTAATTCTAGCCTGGATAAAAATCAACTGACTTATGTACTTGCCAATCCAAATTTTAAAACTGCCAGTCAGATTACAACAACAATTAATAATAATTTTGGTCAGGGTACAGCCCGGGCATTGAATGACTCAACAATTCAAATTTCAAAACCAGCAAACTTTAACCAGGGAATGGTTAATTTTATTGCCCAGGTGAACAGCTTAAAAGTGACTCCTGCTGTTGAAGCCAGAGTTGTAATTGACGAAAAAACTGGTACTGTTGTTTTCAGTCATAATGTTCAGATATCTACTGTAGCAGTTGCTCATGGTAATCTCTCAGTTAGTATTTCTACTCAGGAAAATGTATCACAGCCACCACCACTTAGCCCGGGAGAAACTACTGTGACTGAGGATGTTAAGATTAAAGTAGATGAAGGCCAACAGGGTAATATGATGGTTGTAAGTCAGGAAAATACTATTGAAGATCTTGTGACAGCTTTAAATGCTATTGGTGCAACTCCGCGGGATATTATTTCAATTATCCAGAAAATTGATGCTGCTGGGGCGCTGCATGCAGAATTAATAATTCAGTAAATAGTCGAAATAAAATAACTGGTAGGAAAACGAGGTGTAAGAATGGTTAAACTCAATAGTAATTATCATCAACTGGCTCAGTATCAGCTTAATAAACAGCAGAATCTGAAGTCAGAAAATAGTATTAAAACTTCTGCTGGAAAAGAAGAAAATCTGGAAAAAGCTGCTCAGGAGTTCAGTTCTATTTTCATTGAGAAAATGTTTGCTTCAATGAAAAAAACACTTGCTGATGATAAAATGCTTGATGGTGGTTATGCAGAAGATGTTTTTTCGGATATGTTGTACCGAGAATACAGTCAGATGGCAGGAAAGCAGGGAATGTTGGCTGAACTTAATCAGGCTCTGGTTGAGCAGCTTAAAAACACCTAACTTTTAACTGAATTGATATCAAATATTTTGACAATTTATTCTGGCTGATGTATAATATTAGGTAATTAGAAAAGCTAATAGAGATTAGCTTAAAATTAGTTGAGATTAGTAAAAAAATAAAAAGGAGAGATGAGTTGAGATGAGAATTAGTACAAAAGATTTAGCACAGGCGGCTTTGTTGGTGGCGATTGGATTTATTTTACATGCATTTTTCCCTCCAATAGTGATGGGAATGAAGCCTGACTTTGCTCTGGCAATGATGTTTATTTTATTGATTATCAAACAGGATTTTAAATTGGGCTTTTTAGTTGCAGTATCTACTGGTATTTTTACTGCTTTGACCACAGGTTTTCCTGGTGGACAGGTAGCAAATATGGTAGATAAACTATTAACATTTATGATAGTTTATCCTTTAATACCAATTATAGTAAAATTACCATCGAGAAAATTATCTACAGGTATTATTACAGCTTTTGGTACTCTTTTGAGTGGTTGTATATTCTTGGGTACAGCTGCATTGCTAGTTGGATTGCCCGGTCCCTTTACGGTTTTATTTTCGACAGTAGTAATTCCAGCAGCAGCAGTTAATACTATTACAGCAGTAATTGTATTCAGTGTAGTTGATTTTGCAATGGATGTAGAAGTTAAAGGAGCCAAAAACGAAGTTGTTTAGTTGAAAATTTAATTTTTATTAACCTCTCATTTAAGTTGAGAGGTTATTTTTTTGTCAAAAAAATAAAAATTTAATCTAATTTTAATCTTATTTAGTTGCATACTCAACTAATTTCTGTTATAATTTTAGCAAGATAGTTGAGAGTGCAACTAAATTTAAAAGAGGTGAGAAAATGAAGATAGATGCTCCAATCGGAAAATGGATAGCAAAATTATATAAAGATCATGAT
>NZ_QBLR01000185.1:0-6756 GCF_003070835.1 Halanaerobium sp.
AGTTTTATCTTATCAATAATTGTTATTGCTGTAATGACATCTGTGGCATTTTTTACTTATAATTATTCTCAGAAGATAATGTCAGATCAAATTGCTGAGAAAATTGATTTAATTCGAAATAATCAGCGAGGAAAAATTTTAGGTGAAATTAAGGATATTAAAGAGATGACTCAATATTTTTCTGAGTCAAGTGATATTAAAGGGTTAATTAGTATGAATAATTATTTTATTAAGGATGGAAAATTAGTTGAGTTAACAAATGTGTGGAGCAGTTTAATAACTAAAAATTCAGATATTCTAACTCAAAATAATGGAATGCTAGCAGCAAGTGAATTTTCTTATATAACAAATGAAAATGGAGTGGTAGTTGCGGATTCTAGAATTGGAAATACTGATAATATTAAAGAATATGTTGGTAAAAAACTTTCAGAAAATGAGTATTCAAAAGTTTTAAATGAAGAAGTACATATTTATAACGGGAAACCATATGTTTTATTTAATTCAAAGATTAATGCTGAAGGAGCAGAGGAGGATGGACCAACAGGCTATTATGTAATGGCAATGAGTTTAGATATTTTTTATAGTGATTCTTTGCAATCATTAACCAGTATATCCTCTTTTAAGCTATTAAATTCTAATGGGTATATATTAAGTAGTTCAGATAAATCTCTAATGGGAAATCAGATAGATGATTCCTGGTATGAAACTCAAATAAATTCTAGTCAAGAATCTGCTGTTAGAGATCTGGAGAACAGAAAACAATATTTTGATCAAATAAGTAAAAAGAGAATTTCAGAATTAAGAGATAAATTTATTAAAAGTCATCATAAACGTTTCAGTGTTTTTGATAGTCAGCTGCATAAAGAAATTGTTTTTGCATCACATAATAATTATCTAATTGATAGTTATTTGAAGATGATTAATCATTTCACTATGCTTTTTAGTTATTTGAATGACCAGCGTTCTGAAAGCTCACGAGAGGAGCATATTAATTTAATTGATTCAATTATAGAGGATAATAAACAAAAAGCATATAAAATTTTATTTAGACATCTTGATCGAGTTGAAATTGCTAAAGATGCGAAAATAAAAAAAAGAGCTCAAAAAGAGCCCTTTTAGCTTTACTTTAATATTAAATTGTCTTTATTTGTTTTAAATTGTTGGTACCAGGTACCTACAAATTTCGATGATTTACTTAATAATATCTGTTCCCATATAAGGTCTTAATACTTCTGGAACTGTTACACTGCCATCTTCATTTTGATAGTTTTCTAAAATAGCTGCCAGTGTTCTACCGATCGCAAGTCCTGAGCCGTTTAATGTATGGACAAATTTTGTGCTTGCTTCTGGTTCAGGGCGATAACGAATACCCGCTCTTCGAGCCTGAAAATCCTCAAAATTACTGCAGGAAGAAATCTCTCTATAAGTATCATAAGCTGGCATCCATACTTCAAGGTCATATGTTTTAGCAGAGGCGAAGGTGAGATCACCTGTACATAAGGTAACTACTCTATAGGGTAATTCTAATTTCTTCAAAACTTCTTCTGCATCTGCTGTTATTTTTTCTAGTTCAGAATAGGAATCTTCTGGCTTAACGAATTTAACCATTTCAACCTTATTGAACTGATGCTGTCTGATAATTCCTCTGCTATCTCTACCATGTGCACCGGCTTCTGCTCTAAAACAGGCACTGTAAGCACATAAATATTGAGGCAGTTCATCTGCATCAAGAATTTCATCTCTGTAGAGGTTTGTTACAGGCACCTCTGCAGTTGGTATTAAGTAATAATCGTGATCTTCAAGTTTGAACATATCCTTTTTAAACTTGGGCAGCTGACCTGTTCCTGTCATGCTGTCTGCATTTGCGATAAATGGTGGAAACACCTCTTTATAACCATGTTCTGCAGTATGCAGGTCAAGCATAAAATTGATTAAACTTCTTTCAAGTCTGGCACCTGCACCCTTCATAAAAGTAAATCTGGTACCTGTTACTTTGCCGCCTCTCTCAAAATCTAAAATATCAAGATCTTCACCAATATCCCAGTGAGCTTTATATTCAAAATCAAATTCTCTTGGTTCACCCCATGTTTTTACTTCCTCATTGTCTTCTTCATCTGTACCCACAGTTACTGATTCATGTGGAATATTTGGTATAGCAAGCAGTATATCATCCAATTTCTTTTCTACCACACTGACCTGCTGGTCAAGTTCTTTGATTCTGGCAGATACTTCCTGCATTTTTTTAATCAGATCTGAAGCATCTTCTCCATTCCTTTTTAATTCTCCAATTTTATCAGAATTGACATTGCGTTCATGTTTGAGCTGTTCAGCTTCGTACAGCAGATCACGTCTTTTGTCATCTAACTTCTGAAACTCTGGAACAGGTGATTCCATATTGCGCTTTTTTAGTGCCTCTTCTACAATTTCCGGATTTTCTCTTATAAATCTCATGTCCAACATTTTAACGTCCTCCTATTGAATTTATTTGATAATCTTCAAAAATATTTAAAAGTCCAAACCAGCTTAATTATAATATTAATGCTCTCAAATGCATTTATATTTTCTAAAAAACAAAAAACATAAAAGATACTCTATGAACAAAAACTGAAAAATTTACTCTAAAAAACAAAAAACTCCTCCCCTGAACAGGGACGAGATTTTCCCGTGGTGCCACCCTAATAGCATAATTATGCCGCTTAAAAAGTTTTAACGGTCTCCACCGGTGAAGATTAATAACAATATGCTTTCTTCTCCACAACTCCAGGCCGGATTCAAAAATTCAATTGGCTGATTTACAGCGACCATCAGCTCTCTAAATATATTCAATTGAAATTTCTACTAATGCCCTTCTCAGTTTTATAAAATTGGCTATTTATATGTTAAGATAATTATATTACAGTGAAATTTTAAATTCAAGTTAAATATATACTTTTTCAAGTCTGCTGCTTAAATTACATACAATCTCATAGTTTATCGTATTTGTAAGATCTGCAATTTCTGAAGCAGTAATGCTTTCCCCCTGCTGTTCTCCAATAAGGACAACCTCATCTCCAACTTTAACATCTTCTACATTATTAACACCAACAATTATCTGTCCCATACAGATCCTGCCTCTTATTGGTGCTCTTTTGCCATTTATTAAAACTTCGCCCTGATTAGAAAGCAGTCTGGGATAACCATCTTTATAGCCAACAGGTAAAACTGCGAGTTTTTCTTTTTCTTCGGTTATATATGTTGAACCATAACTTATAGCTGATCCAGCATCCAATTCTCTCAGCTGTACAATCCTACTTTTAAAAGAAAGAACTGGCTTTAAATCAGCTTCTTTGAGCAGTTCCTCTGAAGGCAGCAAACCATAAAGCATAATACCAGGTCTCACCATATCCATTGCAAATTCTGGCAGATCAATTACTGCAGCACTATTTGCAAGGTGTTTAAGTGGTATGTTATATCCTGCATCCTCTATTTTTTTTATTGTTTTATTAAAAAGAGCAAGCTGCTGATAGGCAAATTCTTTATCACCTTCATCTGCTCGGGCCAGGTGAGAAAATAACCCTTCAACTTTAATATATTTCAATTTTTCAGCTGCTGCAAAAGCTCCCATTAATTCTTCAGGCAGGAATCCAATCCTGCCCATACCTGTGTCAAAATTAAGATGTACAGAAATAACAAAACCCGCTTTTTTTCCTGTATTATTTAACTCTCTTAAAGTTTTAAAACTTGCTGCAGTCTGAATTAGATTTCCTTTAACAATATCTGGATATTGTTCTTCTAAAACTTCAGCCAATACTATGATTGGCCGTTCAATGCCAGCCTCTCTTAATTCAATTCCTTCTCCAGGGCTTCCTACACAGAGATACTCAGCACCCCATTCACTTAATTTTTTTGCAGTGACTACAGCACCATGACCATATGCATCAGCTTTTACAACTGCTGCAATCTTTGTCTGCTCAGGAATTTTACTGCGAATAATATCGTAATTATGTTTTAAAGCACCTAGATCGATTTCGAGCCAGGCGGGTCTGTTAGAAAGTAAACCCATTTATAATAACCTCCGAATCAATTTCTCCATTTATTTAATATATCATCAAGATTTATATTATCTTCTGCAAAGGCTTCTGCAACTCCCTTGTAGACAATCTCACCCTGATAGACATTTAAAGACTTAGCAAGTGAATAATCAGCAAGCATAGCATTTTTAAAGCCTTTATCTGCAATTTTTTCTATATATGGTAAAGTAGCATTAGTTAAAGCAAATGTTGAAGTTCTTGCAACAGCTCCAGGCATATTTGCAACAGAATAATGGATAACATCATATCTTGTATAAACCGGATTATCATGGGTGGTAGGATAAGTCCCTTCAATACATCCACCTTGATCAATTGCAACATCAACAACAACTGTTCCAGATGCCATTGTTTTGATCATTTCTTCAGTAAGAAGATTAGGCGCTTTTCCTCCAGGAATCAGTACTGCACCAACAACTACATCTGCATCTTTTACCTCTTCTGCCACATGGGCATGATTTGACATTGTGGTTTTGATTCTTCCCTGGAAAATATCATCAATATAGCGCATTTTAGAATGTTTTATATCTAATACCGTTACATCTGCTCCCATACCCAGAGCTATTTTAGCCGCATTCCGGCCTACTATGCCTCCCCCAATGATGACTACTTTAGCAGGTTTTACACCTGGAACTCCACTTAAAAGAACTCCCCTGCCACCCTTAGGTTTTTCCAGATAAGCGGCTGCAGCCTGGACTGCCAATCTTCCTGCAACTTCGCTCATCGGACTTAAAAGAGGTAGAGATCCATCTTCCTTCTGAACGGTTTCATATGCAAGAGCTGTAACTTTATTTTTTTTCAATGCTTCTGTTAACTCTTTATCTGCTGCCAGATGTAAATATGTAAATAAAATCTGCCCTTCTTTGAATAAATCATATTCCTCTTCAAGTGGTTCTTTTACCTTGATGATCATATCTGCTTTGGCGAACAATTCTTTTTTATCAGCACAAATTTCTGCTCCTGAGTTTAAATAGTCCTCGTCAGCAATACCGCTGCCGCGGCCGGCTCCTTTTTCAATTAAAACACTGTGGCCTGATTTTTTTAACACCTCTACTCCAGAAGCAGTTAAAGCAACTCTGTTCTCATTATTTTTTATTTCTTTAGGTACAGCAATGATCATAAAACCATCTCCTCAAAAAGAATTTTAAATCTATTTATTCTATAATAATGATATCAAAAATATAGTGTTATTAAAAGATAATTATTTTCATGGGAAAAAGATGAAAATCGAGATGCTATCTACCTATAGAGGGGCAGAGTGTTTGCTGCATCAGGCATGATATATGCGGGAGGTAATTTTTCATAAACCTCTTCTATAATCTCTAAAGCAGCTCCTAAACTATTAACTACTTTAATTTCTGTCGTGCTCAATTTATCTGCATCAATATTGCTGACTAAAATACAGTTGATATCTTTTATCTCAGTAGTGATTAAATAACCTACATATCTTGAAATAGTAAATTCTCTCCGCAGCAGATCTTCTCTTTCTAAATTATTATTATAATTCTGGATAATATCTTCAACTTCGGGATGGCCTATTCCTTCACTGCAGTCTGCAAGCAGGATCAGATAACCACCTTTTTTTACTGCTTTAACTGAATTTACCAGAGCCTTTGAACTCTGATAAAGATTCATATCTTTGGGAAATCCTCCTGCTGAAGCAATCACAAGTTCAGCTTTTTCATCTAAATCAATACCAAATAAATCAGATGTAATACGGCAACCTTCCAGATGAGCCTCAACTAAATCCCCTGCAACTGCTGCAGCAATACCTCCTCTACCATCAGGTATTACATTAAAAATAAAATCAACATCAATCATTTCAGCTGCTTCCATCATATCCAAATGAACCGGATTATTTTCCAGTAAATCACTGTCGACTGTCTCCTTTAAACCATCACCTCTGTTCTCAGCCAGTGAAAGAGAGTGATTTGCCATTATCGACTCATAAGCTGCTGTACCTGGAAGTAGTGATTTCCTACCTCCAGCATAGCCAGCCAGTTTATGAAAAACTATGCCTCCTGTGAGCACAAGTCTATCTGTATTGACTACTTCACTATTAATCCATACAGGTGTTCCGAAAGATGTCTCACCTAAATATTCCATCTCATGCTCAGCTTTATCATCATGATCTATAAATTTTATTTTATTATAATAAATACCAAGTAGCTCTTCTTTCTCTGATTCAGTGTGAGAACGGTGTGAGCCAGCTGCAGATAAAACTGTAATATCATCAAATTCAACACCACCTACTTTAAGTTCTTCAATCAAAAAAGGAAGGAATCCAGACATATTCTGCCAGGAACGGGTTATATCAGAAATGACAAGAGTTACCTTTTCACCTTTATTAACTAGCTGCCTAAGTTTAGGGCTCCCGATCAAATTATTGAGTGCAGCTTGAATTATTTTATTAAAATCTTGATCTTCTGAAAAATAATTATTTTTAGTAATGCTCTGAACATCAACAGGTGATTGAATACCAGAAGAAGACAAATTATCACCAAAATATTTCTGGTCTTCATTTGCCCTGATAATCCTTTTTGTTTTTAATTCCCCAAGTCTTATTTCAGCTTTATCTGAACCATATTTTAATGAAATATTTTTATACATTTTATACAGCTCCTATATAAATATATTTAGGAATAAATTCAAATAATCATTTAAGAAAATTATAATATCCCTTTAGTAT
>NZ_QBLR01000186.1:0-6749 GCF_003070835.1 Halanaerobium sp.
ATTGGATAAATCAATTATACAGGAGATGGTGTTGAGATGGTACACTTTTCGATTAGCAGAACATTATTTTTGGTACACTTTTAGTTTAGCATATGCAAATCTGCTAATGATCAAAGAGCTAATCGTAAAAACCCTAATAATCCTGCCTATAAAAAGGGTTTAGATAATGAAGGAGTAGTCAATAATCCTAATAATCCTGCTTATTATAAATCTAGAAAATAGTAAAAATTCAGCAATATTTATTGAGTCCATCTTAAAAAGGTGGACTTTTTTTTGTATTCTGAAAAGTATTTTAGTAATATATGAATGTATCATTTCTGTTATTACATGGATAAGGTAGATGTTGGATTGTCAACTGGTGAAAATAGAAGTGAGTGAGGACTTTTGCTTCTCTCCTAACAAAATAATAAGTAAACGTAGACGTAAACAGTATACGTAGACGGTCTACGTAGGGAGAGGAGGAAAAATAGTGCCTAAAAAAATAATAACAACTAAAGCTGAAAGTAAGCTCGGTCCAAAAGTAATAAGTATTTCTAACAGAAAAGGTGGAGTTGGAAAAACAACTCTGACCACAGTCATTGCAGAGGAACTAGCCAATGCAGGATATTCAATAGTAATGCTGGGCCTTGATTCACAGACTGACCTGACTGACATCAACATGAGTCAGAATGAGGATAGTAATCTTTTCGATCTGCTGACAGGACAGAAAGCATTGGAAGAAGTAGTAGTTGAACTGCCCGGTAAAGGAAAGAATATCATACCCGGATCAGCTAGAGTAGATGAAATAAAGACTGGTGTCAGCAACACTCTGGCAGAAATAGTAGAGAAGCTGAAGGAGACCTATGATTTTGTTCTGCTGGACCATCCACCGAGTTTGACTGAGCTTTCGAGGGCTGGCTATATTGTAAGCGATGAACTTCTAATAATTGCAGAGGCACAGCAGCTTTCGCTAAAGAACTTGATGAGTTTCCTGCTGGAGATAAAAGAGCTGCAGCTGGAGACAAAAACAAAGCTAGAAGTTCTGGGAATAGTGGCTAACAAAGTGGATCTGAGAAGAAAGCTGACTGAGAAAATGCTTGCAGAGTACGAAAGAACCTACCCGGATCTCTTCTTTGAGGAATACATTGGAGTAGATACAGCGATACCTAATGCTCAATTCAATCAAGAAACAATGAGAGAACTACCATGGAGAGCAAGAACATTGAGCCAGTTTGAAAGAGTAATAGAAGAAATGATCCAGCGGTTGCAGTAGCTGAAGACTAAAATTCTAAGGGGGGGTTTTTGATGCCGAAAAAAGTACAGGTAAATAAACCAAAGTTGAAAAAGAAATCTAAAGCAAAGGATAATGATGAAGAAAATGAAGAAGAGGTAGATCTGAAGGAAAAACTGAAAAAGCGAAGGAACAAAAAAAGTTTTGAGGAAAAACACGTGAGAGTAACTACCTACCTTGAGAAATCGGTCCGGGAGAAGATGGAGCTCTTGAAGGATAAAAATTTGATAGAAAGCTACACTCAGCTTTTCAATCTAGCCATAAAACATTACATTGCAAAACATTTGGACTAAGATTAATGACCTATGCTCAAGTAAAATGGGCATGGGTTTTTTCCCCTCAGAAAAAGTAGTCCTAGAATCACAGCTAAAGAAGCAATGTAAGCTAGAGATCCTCCAGGATTTCGTAAGTGCTGCGACTCTGAAAGCAAAAAATCTTAATTCTAAATACCTCTACTCTAAAATCGAATATATATCATTAAAATGAAAGGATACTCTCTGGTTGGGGTATTTTCTTTATGTAAAATTAAAAAATTACTGGTTATAAATAATTTATGATCAAAACTACTGATTAGGCTATGTTCAGCACCTACAGTGGTAACTATGTTTGATTTTTAGTGTTCGTAATTTAAAATATAACTTTGTAATAAAAAGGGTTTAGTAGATATTTCAAGAATTATATTATTGGTAGACTAAAAATAAAAGATCTAAGGACGGTGTTATTTATGAGTTTAAATTATAGAGTGGGTAATTATTATAAAGCTAAAAATTATCTGGAAAGTGGATTCAATTTTCCAGAGGGAGAATATAAATTAAAAATTATAAGAGAATGCTTCCCGGAAGATCCTGTTAATGATGAAGATGAGATAGTTATAGCAGAAGAACAATGGTTGGAAGGGCTAGAAGGTAGTGATCAATACAAAACTGATTTAGAGGGCAACTGGTACTATTTTGAGTTCCCAATCAATGATGAAGGTATTGATTATATGTGGGTGCCTGAGTCAGTTGCGGTAGAAGTTTTTGCTAGAAATTAAAGTAGAATGACATACATGTGGCACTCGTATATGTTATTATTATAAATAGATGACATGATATCAATAAAAGAGGTGGTATTAGTGAATGATTATCAGAAAAGCTTAATTAATGAATTATATGAAATTTTATTAAAAATTGATGAAGAAGGATTGAAAGATGATGATTTTTATAATTGGTTAAGCAATAATTATTTTTTTGAAGATGATCTTGAAGAAATTATCATAAATATTAAGGATGCTAAAAATAGTATTGAACTTAATGAAGGCAAAGAATAATCAATGAAAAAAGTAAAGGGGTGGTTAGGTGACACATATAGATGATTTAATTAAAAGTAATAGAGGCAGTCATTATAAACTTTTGACATTAGTAGGCAGTGAAGAAAATCATAAAAATAATATAATTGATTATTTAAAAAATAATGGCTGGAATGTTTATGATATTGAAGAAGTCATTTTAGATTTAATAGAAGATATACCTGAAAACAAAATCGGTTTAAAAATTGGTGATAAAATAAAGGAATGGCTTAGTGATCAAGAAAATAAAATAGTACTTACTAATACAAGTATAATATATTCTCCAGAATTAAGCTTAATTGATCCTGTAGAAACGTTTAGATATGCTATGCGAGGCGACAAGGAAGCAGTGATATTTATTGAAGGCAAAATGAGAGATGATAAAGTAATATATTCTACCCCGGATAAGCAGGATCATAAAGATATTGATATATCTAGAATTGTCTCTGAAAGAATAACTGAAGTTGAGGTGAATTAATTAATGAAAGTTAAAGATTTATTACATTTAGAAGAATTGGATAAAGTAATTGATATTGATACATATATTGAAACTGAGGATAAAGCAAAAGATACAATTGAAAAATATGTAATAACAGATGATTTAAAAGGACATATTCAAAGAATAGCAGAAGACCTAAAAAAACCTAAACATAAGTCTTATCAAATTATTGGTAACTATGGTTCAGGTAAATCTCACTTTCTGGCTATTTTAGCAGCAGTAATTGATAATCATAGATTAGCTGATAGTTTACAAGATGAAGAAACTAAAGAAATATTTAAAGAGAGTTTAGATAGAGAATTTGCAGTTGTGCATTTTGAACTTCAACCAAGTCAACATACTCTAAGTGAATTTTTCTACGATAGACTAACAGTTAAACTAAAGCAAAATTATGGTATTGAAATACCAGAGATTGATGCTGGCGATATTTATGATCATAAAGAAAAAGTTAAAGAAATATTGGATATTATTAAATCTGAAAACCCTAAAATGGGATTAGTAGTAATTATTGATGAAATTTCTGACTTCTTAAAGTCAAAACCTAGTAAAGAGATGAAATTTGCAGACACTCAATTTATGAGAGTTTTAGCACAAGCAAGTAACCAAATGGATTTTATGTTCTTAGGTTCGATGCAGGAAAATGTATTTGAAAGTGATGAATTTATTGAAGAGGCTGAAAGCATCGGCAGAACTATTCAACGTTATGAAATTATTACTATCTCTAAAGATGATATTAAAAAAGTATTATCACAAAGAGCCTTAAAAAAAGATATTAGTCAAAGGGATCAATTAAAAGACTTGCTCGATGAATATGGTCAACAAATTCCCCAAGTCCAAAATAATTTAAATGAATTTGTTGAATTATATCCAGTTCATCCCTATATTATAGATGTTTTTAATTATTTACCTTATTTTGAGAATCGAGGTATTTTAGATTTCACTGTTAAAGAAGTGAAAAATATTTTGGATGAAGAATTTCCAGCCTTTGTAACTTTTGATAAAATTTATAATAAGATGGCTAAAGATCATAACATTAGACAACTCGATGAAATAGCCCCTGTAGTTAATGCTGTAGAAACTTTAAATAGTAAAGTTGATTTATTAAGACCAAATCACCAAGAAGATGCAAAAAAAATAATCAATGCTTTAGCTGTATTAAAAATTTATGGTAAGACAACAAATAATGGTGCTAATCCAGCTGAGTTAGCTAATGACTTAATGATAATTTCTGATAATATTACAAATGTAGATAGAATTAGAATGATTTTAAAGAATTTAAGAGAAGTTACCGATGGACAATTTATTAATAAGACTAAAAATGATTATTATTATTTGGATTTAGACCATGATATTGACTATGATGTAGTTATTCAAAGAAAAGCAGAAAACCTTTATGATGGTGCTGAAGATGGTGTGCTATTAAACATTCTAAAAGATAATTTCTATTTAGATTCAGATTCAAATCATGACAGAGTCTTTGATGATGATAGTTATTGGAAAGAAAAGAAATCATTTAGAGAAGGCACTTTTATTTATGATGATAATTCAGTTGTTTTAGATAAGGGTGACGGAGACTTTAATTTTGTTATAGTTTCTCCATACCAAAAATCAGAAACAATAAAAAGTGATTACGATACTGCAATTTTAAATCTAGAATATAATGAGGAATTAGATAATTCACTTAGTAAGATAGCTGCAGTAAATTCTCTCAAAAGTGGCAGTAATTATCCTAAAAGTATAATGGATAAAAAGAAGAGAAATTTTTTAGAAGAGGCAAAAGAAAAACTACTTAAGTTATTGCTGTTAACTAATATCAAAAATGGCGGGGATTATGATAGTACCAAAAAATTATTAGCACAAGAGCCAGACACTTTAAGTGCTTATTATGAAGCAGTTAAACCAGCTGTATTTGGACATGTATTTAGTAATAAATATCCTGAGTATCCTGATTTGATAAACCGATTATCTCCAGAAAATATTCAGGGAGAAGTAGAAAGAACAATAGGTAGTATCTTAAATGGTAGAGAAGAGATTTCAGTAAGTAATTCTCAAAATTTATTATCTTCTCTTAACTTATTGGATGATAATAATTATCTAGATACCAGAAATTCTAAGTATGCTAATATAATCTTAGATAAGCTTAAAGATAATAAAGGTAAAAATATTAGTGTAAATGGATTAGTTGAAATTTTGGCAGAACCACCATTTGGTTTACAAAAAGAATTAGTATATTTGATTCTGCTTGTAATAACCTATAATGGAGAGGCTAATTTAAAACACAATAATAGAGGTTCTGTAAGAACTTTAACGGCATCTGATTTAAAGCAATTTTTCAGTTCAGGTTTAGATAAATTTGAAGAGATATCTTATGTAAGTTTAGAAACTGATTTTCCTGTAGATGCTATTATTGATTTATTTAAAGTTTTAAATATTAATCCTGGTTTAGTAAGACATGAGAAAAAAAGAAATGATGCTTTAAGGGAATTTAAAGAAAAAACTATTGAGATTGAAGAAAAGATTGAAGAAGTTGATAAAAAGCTTGATAAATTAAAAATGAAACCAAATGATTTTTTTGATATAAATAAATTAATTAAAAAAAGAGAAGGATTAAAAAATATTCCGATTGATTTATTTTCAAAGGTCAATACTATTACTGATTTTAAAAAGATTAGTTTAGATAAAGATGAATTAAAAGATCTTGAACAAGGACTTAAACTTTTAGAGCATTTATTGGGTTACTTAAATGACTTTGAAGAGTTTATATATGATGAATATCTATATATGGAAAAAGCTTTAAAGCTGATTAAAGAAAATGCTGATTTTTTTGAGGATGAATCTATCAATAAATTAAAAGATATAGCTGCTAATTGTGAGGAATTGCTAGGAACAAACGAAGAGGATTTAATGTTATTATTAGAATATGATCAGAGAAGATTGTTAAAAGGAAAATTAAATCAATTTAAAGATAAGTATAAAGCTATATATTATCGTCAACATCGGAATAAAGTTGGGGAAAATATTGAATGGACCAAATTAGAAGAAATAAATAATAAAAAAGAATTAGAGCGTTTAGAAAAGCTTAAAAATATTACAGGTATAAATACTAGAAAGTATAATAACTTAAAGGTAAAAATTAATAACTTAGAAAGAGTTAAATGTACAAAGTTGAAAGAAGAATATCTAGAAGAAAAAAACAAATGTCCGCATTGTGATTTCCCAGAAAATATAGATAGTGATTTTAATGATTTAAATGAAACATTAGATGATTTATTTAATCAAGTAATAGAGATTGAAGAAGAGTGGGAAGGTCAAATCATTTCTGAAATAAAAAATTATGAGGATAACATTTCAAAACTGACTAGTTCGGAGCAAAATATTGTTGGTGAAATATTAGAAAATAAGGAATTACCTCAAACTATAACAAATGAGGTAATTACAGTTTTAAATACTCTCTTTTCAGAATTAAAAGAAGTAGAGGTAACTCCTAAACAATTAATGGAGATTATATTTAAAGATCAAGGCGTTTTAGATTATGATATGTTTGATAAAAAGCTATCTGAAATAAAAGCCTGGATTTTAGAACATGGAGATAGAGATAATATTAGAATTAAGTTTAAAGAAATTGATGAGGAGGAATAAATTTTGAATAAAGA
>NZ_QBLR01000187.1:0-6725 GCF_003070835.1 Halanaerobium sp.
CAAAAGTAGTCATCCAAGCAGGAGATCCACCACCATCATCTTCCTTTTTGTGTTTCTTGTTTTTAAGAGGCATTTTCCCTTATTCCCACCCCTCCACTTTCGTTTATTCTGGCTTCAACCTCTTCTTTCTCCCCTTCAGAGAGGAAAGCATGAAGTTTTTCTTTAACAATTCTTGGGTTTTCACCAGCCTGTATAGAAAGAATTCCTTCAATCATAACTTCTTTAACGTGGATTTCGTGGTTGCTTTGTGTTTCTAAATTTTTAGAAAGGGGTATAAATATCCAGTTTGCTAACAAAGCACCGTATAAAGTTGTAATTAGAGCTACTGCCATTCCGGATCCTAACTGAGTCGGGTCATCAAGCTGACTTAACATCTGAACCAAACCAATTAAAGTACCAATCATACCAAAGGCAGGTGCCAGCTGACCCATTGTAGCAAAGATACCTCTTCCTTTTGTGTGGCGTTCCTGTAAAAAAGTTAATTTTGTTTCTAAGATACTTCTAACCAATTCAGGATCAGTACCATCAACGATTAACTGAATTCCCTTCTGCAGAAACTCATCTTCCATTTCTGCTGCATCATCTTCTAAAGCTAAAAGTCCCTCTCGTCTTGCTTTTTCAGCAAAATTAACAAGGCTTTCAATTATATGTTCTGATTCCATTTTATCATCTTCAAATGATACTCTTAATAAATTTGGAATGTTTTTTAAATCATTGAAAGTATAACTGATCATTACACCGGCCAGGGTACCACCTAGAACTACCAGGGCAGACTGAAGGCTGACAAAGATTATTACATTACCGCCCAGTACTGCTACTGCACTAAATATTATTGCTCCTGCTGCTAAACCAATTATTGTTGCTAAATCCATTTAAGATCTCTCCCCTGTTCTAGTAATTCCGGCCATAATTTTTTGTCTATAACTTATTACCTTTTCGACTATATCTGCTGCTGAATCCTTAACAAGCAGTTTTTTTCCATTGCTTAAGGTAATTACTGTGTCCGGAGTTTCCTGAACTTCTAAAATAAGTTCAGCATTTAATATGAAATTTTGCCCGCTTGTCCTGGTCAATTTAATCATCATACACTTCCTTAATTATAATTATCTCTCAGGCTGAAACCCAAAAAGATTTCAGCCTGAAAGTTTAATTCCATTTATCTTTTTAAGTTAACTAATTCCTGTAACATTTCATCTGAAGTTGTAATTAATTTTGAGCTTGCCTGGAAACCTCTCTGAGCTGTGATCATTTTAGTAAATTCTTCTGACAAATTAACATTTGACATTTCTAAAGAATTACTAATAATCTTTCCAAACTTACCAGAACCACTTTTACCTACAGATTTTGTCCCTGAGTTTTCTGATTCAGAAAACATTGTATCGCCAGCTTTATTTAATCCGGCCGGATTTCCAAAACTAGCAAGAGATAACTGCCCCAACAATTTATTGCGACCATTAGAAAAACTTCCAACTATTTCTCCTGAGTTATTAATCGAATAATCTTCTAAAGTTCCACTTGCATAACCATTGACTGAAAAAGGATTTAATGTTGTATCAGCAGCAAACTGGGTCAGTGGATTTTCTTCTCCAGCAAAATTTATATCAATAGATTGTGGAGATACCGGCTTGTTATTCTCTTGTCCAGAACCAACTTCAACTGGATTAAATGAAATTTCATCAGTCTGGCCACCAATAATTTTACCACTACTGTCAAATACAACTTGCCCTCCTCCAGAAGGTGTGCCAGCAGTCCCTGACACATCTCCAACATTCCAATCCCACGTGTTGGAAGCGTTTAAAGTCAAGCTATCTTTATTTGCAATATTATTAGCAGCATAACTACCATCTGCCATTGTAATTCTACCATCAATAGCGTTATTTTCGAGTGTTTCATTAATTTTTGCTTCAATTTCAGAAAAATCACTTGGAGCACTATTATTTGAGTTATCCCAATCACCGGAAATAGTTAATTTATTATCTTCCTGATTATAACTACCATCTAATGTCCCATCATTATCTGCAAATACAATTGGCATTCCATTTAATTCTGCAGATGGATTGTTAAAGTCTTGACTGATAGATAAACTACCTTCATTTCCGCCTACTCCAAAAATTGGTGAGTCTAAAGTTAAAGCAGCTGAACCGACAGTTTGAATATCACTTACAAAATCGTCATTATTTCCGTCATAACCAATCTCCAATAATGCTGATTTGCCAGCCTCCATCATTTCTTGATTTATTGCATCCTCTATTTCCTTCATGTCTTCAGGTGCAAGGTCAGCCTTAGTAAAGTCCCAAGAAATATTCAAAGTATCTGAACCATTATAATCAACGTTAAATTCTTCATCGGCAACATTATTAAAATTAATTTTTAAACCTGCCATTGAAGAATCAAATGACTTAAGCTGAGAAATCGTCATCTCATTAGTACCAATAGTAGCACTTCCAGTCAAACTCGTACCAATCTCCCGCACATAATTCATTTTAACTGTATGTTTGTTCCCTAAGGAATCATAAACATCATTACTGGTAGAAAATTTAATTCCATCAGAGATAACACTGTTAATATTTCCTCCAACATTCATTTCGGTTGTAGCTTTAGGAGGACTAGCTGTTTCCATATTTAACTGTAAATCAGCAAGGGCATCCTGAATTTCTCCTGCCTCATTTGCTGCATAACCCTGAAGCTTATATCCATTACTAGGATTAACCAAATACCCGTCGTCATCAATACCAAAATTACCAGCACGTGTATAATAAGGGTTACCTGCACCATCATTTAAAATAAAATAACCATTACCATCAATAGAAAGATCTGTAGAAATACCGGTATTCTGTCTGTTACCCTGGCTGTGGTTAACATCAATAGAACCAACACTAACTCCTAAACCTATTTGTTGAGGATTTATACCACCTAAGTTATTTTGTGAACTGGATCCAGAAGCATTTTGAATAGTTTGATTAAGCATTTCTTTAAAAGTAACTCTACTTCCTTTAAAACCAGTAGTATTTATATTTGAAATATTATTACCTACTACATCCATCATTTGCTGGTGCACATCTAAACCTGAAACACCTGAATACATCGATCTTAACATCTATTATTTCCTCCTTCAGATTATATCGGAGTCCCACTGTAATCGACAGCAGAACAGAGCCCCCTGAAAAAGGTCCAGCTCATATCCGATTTGAACTAAGATAAATATTTTTTAGTTCATTTTACTTTTCAATATTTTTTTAAATATCCACAGTTTTTATCGCTTACTTCATATTATCAGTTACTTCATAAAAACAGCACTATCAATATTTGTAAATACATTATCATCCATGCTTGCCTCATCTACAGCTGTAACCACCGTATTATTTTCTACACTGACAATATAAGCTACATTATTAACCATAACTAAAGAATCTTTTGCTCCTTTATTTCTTGCCTTTTCTACTCCGTTATTTAATTTATTCAGTTCTGTTTTAGAAACTGGAATAGAACGAGAATCAATTCTTTTTTTCGCATGCTTAGAAAATGATAGCTTTTCTTTATCATTAATTTTCTCTGCCATTATATCTTTAAATGACGGAGATTCTGATTTCTGTTGTTTATTAACAGAATTATTTTGCTGTTTATTCTTATGGATAGGATTTATTGGCTGATTTATTTTTAATCTATTATCCATTTTATTAAACACCTCATTTAAGCTTCAGTATTGTCACCGTCAACCTCTACATTTTTTACCTCTTTAATATTTTCTATATTAACTTCAATATCATCTTCTAAAACAACATAGGTATTACCGTCAAAGGATTTAACTGAGTTAACAATCCCATTTTGTTTTATTCCTTCTGTTACAGAATTAATTTCTTTGCCAATCAAGTGACTATTTTCAATTACCTGATTAGAACTTAATTTGTCTTCAAGTAGTGAATATAGCTTCTCAGTTTTTTCAAGTGAGCTAAATTCAGCCATCTGAGAAACAAATTCCCGATCTTCCATCGGATTTAAGGGATCCTGATTTTGAAGTTGAGTTATAAGTATCTTAAAAAAAGCATCCTGACCTAAACTATTACCATCAGTATCCAAAGTAGTACGATCATTTTCTGCTACCTCATATTGAGAAGTATCCGAAGCAACTAAACCAGATATTTCGCTCATTAATGTACCTCCCTCTTTAAATTAAGCTAAAAGATCAATTGAATCTTTAGCCTTAATTTCAATATTGTCTAATTTAATTGAGTTTATCATTCCACTTTGACTTAAATTAGAATTTTCCGCTTGTTTAGTATAATATAGGCCCTGAAAAAAACTTCTCTGATCATGTTCTGTATTATGACCTGTATCTCCATCACTAAAAGCAGATTGTTGATCATCAAAAAAGAAATTATTATTTTTTTCTACTTGCTGAGGAGAATTTTTTGCTGTTTCAATTTTAAATTGTTCAATATTAATACCCTGTTTAACAAGGTCTTTTTTGAGTCCACTAATTATATCCTCTAACTGTGATCTAATAATTTCACTTTCAACTATCATTTTTCCAACAATTTTATCATTATCATAACTTAAGGAAACATCAACTTTACCTAAACTTTTAGGCTCAAGCTGTATTTGTAACTCTTTTTTATCAGCAGAATAGCTTCCTTCAAATTTTTCTGCTATCTGAGAGCGTAAATCAACCTTAGAATATAGATCTTTAGAACCCTCCAATTTAAAATCAGCTCCAGTTTGAAGATCATTTCCCTGGTTTTCTGCTATATTAAGATGCTGAAACAAAGTATCTTGTTCTTTAGAATTTAGATCAGTTTCCCCTTTTTGACTGTGGTTAACCAATAGTTCTAAATTATTTTTACGAAGAAGATTATCTTTGTTTAAATTGAAAAGTTGTCCATCTTTCTCATTTTTAAGATTAACATTTAGCTCATTTAGTTTATTAGAAATATCAGTTTTAGGCTTTGATTCTTTTTCTAATGATTTTAGCTCAGCTAAGACTTCATTTAGAGAATTTAAATATTCTGTCGAGTTTTGACTATCCTCAAACAAATTATTTTTAGACCCTAAAGCCAAAGTGTCCTTAATTTTGTTTTCTATATTTTCAAAATCGAGATCTGCATTTTTAGATTTGATAAAACTTGTTTTATCTAACTTCTTTAACAAGCTATTTAATTTTTGGTTAAATTCCTGGACTAGAAGCTTTTTTTCGCTCATTGATAAGATATCAGCTTCACTTTTTTCTAAATCAGCTAAATCATTGGCAAAAGCAGTTAATTTGTTATTTTTTAAATCAGACTCAAGTTTTGCTAATAATTCACTAAGTTCTTCAACAGAATCTTTAATTTCAGCATTCAGCAAAGCTTTACTATTACTATTAAATTCTGAATCTGATTTGCCAATCGAACTTAAATTTGAAGATTCTAGCTTTTGATTAATTAAATTAGCTTTATCATCATTTTTATTAAGATCCGTTAAATCCTCAGTTAAAGCTGAAGTCTCAAGCTTATTAATAAAGTTATTTAAAGCATTATCTCTGTCTTCATAACTCAAATTATAATCTCCAGACTTATAAATCAAATCATGAGCCAAATCAGAAATTTCTTTTTCACTTAAATTAAACTCTTCGGCAAGATTGATATTCAACTCATCAGCAAGTACTAAAAGAATATTTTTTTCAGTTTCAGCAAAAAGATTTTCAGATTGCTTAGTAGCTAAATCACCTTTCCCAAAAAGATCACTAATTTGAGTTTTTAGTGCATCTATTTTAGAATTATCTAATTTTGAAAAAAGTTGATTAAATTCATTAGTTTCGCTTTGACTGAATTGACTTTTAGCAAAAGAGCTAATTAAATTTAAGATTTCAGCTGGACTTTTTCCCTGGTCTTTCATTTTTTTGATTAAATCATTAACTTTTTGCTTATCATTTTCTTTCATTTTCAACTTATTACTTCTGCTGCTGGATTTTAAGCTTTCTTGATTTTTGTCAGCTGTCTTTGATAGCTCAGAAAAGATCTTTGCAAAAGATTTTTGTGGTGGTTCATTATTGCTTTTTGCTAAATTTTTGCTAGAGTGATTCAAGGGATTACTTTTCTGGGCCGGACTAAAAAAGCTCATCATTGCGGCTTCTCTCAATTTCTCACCTCCTTTCAGTGCTTTTTATCTAATTTTTGTTTATCGTTATTTAATTTAAAACTTCTGTTTTGTTTAAATTTAGAATAGTATAGGTTAAGATTGAAATTATTACTGACTCAACATACTCATAATCTCTGCTGCTCTATCCTGTGATAAAGACTCAATTACTGCTGCTGCCTGGTCTTCCTTTAGCCTAGAAATGATTTCTACAGCTAGGCCCTGCTCCATCTGCATAATCACAGCTGCAGCTGCTTCAGGCTCCATCCGGCGGTAAATCTCAGCAACTTTTTCATATTTAGCCTCTTTATCTTCTCTATTGGCCAGAAGTTCATTATAATCGCTTTGAATTTCAGCAATTACTTGATCCCGTTCATCAATTTCTGCTCTCAAATCTTCAACCTGGGCTTCTAATTCAGCAATCTCTGTATCTTTTATGGTGATTGCCTGCTGAAGTTCCTGGTTTTTATTTTCCAATTGAGTCATTTCAGCTCGACTGATTAAATAGTTATTTAAAAAGGGTATTTTAGAAGCTATATTATAGGCTGCAGTCTTAACATCAATTACTCCCAATGCATTAAGTGACCAGCTAAGCATTGTGAAAAGAACTAAAA